>NZ_JABUZD010000162.1:194042-226745 GCF_014897875.1 Halomonas sp. 3A7M | reverse complement strand
ACTCTCAGCGATAGGTGCCGGCGCTGGCATAGGCATCGGCGGCGGTGTTACTGGCGCTGCCTCTGAAGGCGCCGGCGGCGGTGCCTCCTGCTCTGGCGCCATCTCTGGCGCTTCTATCATGGTCATCGACATGGTCATGATCGGCGTCTCAGGCGAGCGCTCCGGGGGCGTTACCAGTAGCGCTAACATCCAAAACAAGCCAACGGCTAAGGCAATGCCGCCCAGTATCGAGAGGACATGACGAATCATGGTGCACTCCGGCTCGCTGCCACGGCGATCTGGTCAACACCCGCCTGCTTGAGGCGATCCATCACTTCAATCAACAAGCCAGTCGTGGATTCCCGATCGGCCTGGATAACAACGGAGCCATCATCACTCAACATGCCAGCGACCTGCTGGCCAATACGATGCACATCAACTGGCTTTCCATCGACCCAAACAGCCCCCTCCGGCGTCACAGCAATCAGCACCTGTGCATCGGGGCGCGGGCTTGCCGCTGCCGCTTCGGGGCGTTCAATCTCAACACCGCTCTCTTTAATGAAGCTGGTCGTCACAATAAAGAAGATCAGCATGATAAAGACAACGTCCAGCATCGGCGTTAGGTTAACTTCATTACTATCAGCCGTGGTGTCTATGGAACGGCGTCTACGCATCATTCTCCTCCAAGGCACGGGCTAAGCGGTCGTGTAACCGCTGGTCTTCGCGACGAATCACGTGCTCTAAACGACTAATAAACAGCAACCCCACCACAGCAATCGCCATGCCGGTTAGCGTGGGCAGCGTGGCACGGGCAACACCGTCGGCCATGGCCCGCGCCTGATGAGTATCACTAAGAGAAAGGCTATCGAACACGGTAATCATACCGGTGACAGTACCCAGTAAGCCTAGCAGTGGGCATAACGCTACAAGCAGTTTGATCCAGGGCAACGGGCGGCGTAGCTTAGCAACCAGCGCCTCTGTCCAGACATTGCGTAGCGTGCGTGCACTCCAGCTACGGTGGTCACTGCGTGCCGCCCAGCGACGAATCAGTTGGCGACGGGCACGCCGCCAACTAAAGCGGTAATACCACCAGCGCTCAATTGCCATCCCAAACACCAGCACGGCAACGAATGCCAGCACCACTAAAACGGCACCACCGGCATCAAGCAGCCGCTCAACGGGCTCAAGCCAAAGAGGTAACGTGGGCATATTAGGTCACCGCTTGCGCATTAGCCGTCGACTGCGCTTCAAGATGGTCAGCTAAGGTGGCACTGGCTTCACCTTCAATGGCCTGGGTAATCAAGCGACTCCGACTCGCCAAGGCCGTCTGAGCAAATAGTAGTGGCACGGCTGTTACAAGACCCAACACCGTTGTTACCAGCGCCTGGCTGATACCACCCGCCATTAGCTGCGGGTCGCCGGTACCAAACACGGTAATCGCCTGGAAGGTGACAATCATGCCGGTCACGGTACCCAGCAGACCCAGTAGCGGTGCAACGGCTGCCAGCAGCTTAACAATCGGCTGGCCACGCTCGATACGCGGCAGTTCAGCCAACACTGACTCATCTAACCTCGCCTCCAGTGCTTCCGGTGTTTGGTGCTTATCCAACTCCTGGAAACGCTGAAGCACGCGACCCAGCGGGTTATTAGCATTCGGTTGATCCAGCGTCTTACGCTGACGTCGCACCCGCGCACTGACGACGACCAGGTAAAGGTACTGCGCCAATGCCACTAATAGACCAAAACCACCCAGCGCTACCACGACGTAACCGACATAACCGCCCTGCTGGAATCGCTCCCAAAGACTTGGCTGCTGAGCAAGAGCTTGCAGCACGCTACCTTGGGTAGGATCAATGGCAAATACACGGCTTTCACCTTGATGATAGGCCGCCAGCACATCGCTGATTTCAGCAGGAGTATGCGGTACTTCCGCCAAGCCACCATCATCCTGGCCTTTGCTGAGCAACGCTGTGTCAGTAAACGCTGCAAAATCACCCAAGCGCACAACGCTTCTCGATTCAATCTCACCACTGGCATCGGCCACCGGTAATTCAAGGCGCTCGGCACGCCCAGTGCTCAGCGTTAGCATCGCTAAACTGTCCACGACAGTTTCGATTTGTTGACGCTCCAGCACCTCGATCTCATTAAGACGCGGTGGCAACGCATTAGCATCTAGCGTTAACCAGCTATCACCGCCTAGTTCGTTACGCACCTCTTCGCTGTGCCGTGACAGATCCGCCAGTAGCGAGGTGAGCGCTTCGCCCTGCTCTTCCTGGCGCGCGGCCAGCGCTTGAGCCTGTTGCGCTTGTTCCTGCTGCTGCGCGGCTAATGCGACTTGCTGTTCTTCTGCAGCTTGATGTTCAGCCCGCGCCTCTGCTAGCACTTCATCCAGCGCCTCTTGATCTTCAAGGAACGACTGCAAGCGCACTTGGTCACGCGCCTCAGCGGCTTCGCGAGCTTCACGTAACGAACCAACGCTGTCAGTTTGCGCCATTGCCATACTGCCGCCCAGAAGGCTGGCCAGTAATGCAAAACAGATGATGCTTCTGCGCGCGCCTCGCTGGCGTGTTAACAGACTCATTGCTGGCCCCCTGCGTGGTCATTAGCACTAATGGAAAGCGGTAGACGCAGCAGCTCTGGCGTGCGCTGATCGTCAGCAATACGTAGACCGTTACGCACCTCGCGGCGGGCGCTTTCATCAAGCGCCTGCCACTCACCGCTCGCCTTATCCCACACACCACCTTCTCGACCATCAGGGGTCAGGTAATAAAAGCCGATTCGGCCAATGCGCAAATAGTCCACTTCACGCGGATTACCTTCTGCTAATTGCAAACGACCACGCCAGCTATCCACTTCACGGCCATACGCTAACTCGGCACGCCAAGCTTCCAGCAAATTGGCAATCCGCGCCGCACTCTCTGACGGTTGCTGCTCAGCGGGTTGAACACGCGCTAAACGCTCGGTTTTCAGAAACGGCAGGTCAGACTCGATCCAACTGATTAGCTGCTCTGTCATGTCCTGCTCAACAGCAGGCAGCGCGGCGCGCGTGTCGCTTAACGTATCGAGCGCCTGGCCAAGGCGCTGCTGGCGCTCAGTTTCACTGGCCAGACGGCCACTTAAAGCAGCATTGGATGCTTCCATCTGGCGGGTTTCCCGCTCTAGGCGGCGCAGCTCTTCAATCGCTGAACGCGTAGCGTCATCAGCCTCATCAATTTGCTGCTGAAGTGCGGACTGCGCTTGCTGGGCCTCGACACTCTGGGCCGCTTGATCGACTGTCTCATCACTTGCCATTAGCGTACCGCTGACCAGCACTCCGGCAAGCCAGCCTCCATGCAAGGCAAAGAAAGGCCTTTTCAGCACGTTACGTCTCCGTTACTGATTAGCACGTCGCCATTAACGGCGCGCTAGAAACTCATTAGGTATAATGAACGATTTGCGTTTCGTTTAAGCAGTGCATAGCCTAACACTAATAGAATAAATGACAATATTTATCATTAGCATTCAATGGTGTTTCGCTGCTGACCGTCACTCCACCATAAAAAAAAGGGCGCCAAGTGGCGCCCTTCAGTAAAAACACAGGAAAAGCGTTTCTAAGCAGCAACCACAACATGCTGCTTGGTCAACGGCGCCAACGGCAGCTTTAATGCCTCTTCGCGGGTTACCCAAGTCGTTTCAGCAATCTCTGCCCCAGCATGGACAGGCTGATCAATCATCAGACTGAACAACTGCGCTTCAATAACTGTATCAGGCTCATTGGCTGCTAAAGCACGCTGCATGCCCAAAGGAAGTAGCTGATCACCTGTTATACGTAAGCCAATTTCTTCCTCTAACTCACGGCAGAGTGCCGCTATGGCTTCCTCTCCCAGCTCGATTTTACCGCCTGGCTGCATAAAAAAGCGCGTGCCCTGCTTGCGCACTAATAGCAAGCGCCCTGAAGAGTCGCTCACTACTGCCGCTGCTATTTTTAGCAAATTCTGCGCCTTATCAGTATTGCCTGGCACTGCTCCCTCCTTGCCTCATCAAGCTATCAACGACGTTGCAAAGCCGCCAACGATAAGCTTAAAACGCCCAGTCGTCGTCTTCGGTGGCAACAGCCTTACCAATCACATAGGAAGAACCAGAACCGGAGAAGAAGTCGTGGTTTTCATCCGCACTCGGCGAAAGCGCGGCCATAATGGTTGGGTCGACGTCGGTGACGCTGCTGGGGAACAACGGTTCAAACCCGAGGTTCATCAGCGCCTTGTTGGCGTTGTAGTGAAGGAATTTCTTCACGTCTTCCGTTAAGCCCACCTCATCATAGAGCGATTCGGTGTAGCGCACTTCGTTGTCGTAAAGTTCTAGCAGCAGCTCATAAGCGTAGTCTTTCACTTCTTGCTGGCGCTCGGGCGTGGCTTCTGCCAGCGCTTGCTGGAACTTGTAGCCAATGTAGTAGCCGTGCACGGCTTCATCGCGAATGATCAAACGAATCAGATCAGCCGTGTTAGTCAGCTTGGCGTGGCTCGACCAGTACATCGGCAGGTAGAACCCGGAATAGAACAGAAATGACTCAAGGAAGACGCTAGCCACTTTACGCATTAACGGATCGTCGGAGCGGTAACGCTCAAGAATCAATTCAGACTTCGCCTGCAGCGTCGGGTTTTCTTCACTCCAGCGAAACGCATCATCTACATCCCGCGTCGCGCACAGTGTTGAGAAAATCGAGCTGTAAGAGCGCGCATGCACCGACTCCATAAAGGCGATATTGGTGTAAACCGCCTCTTCATGGGGTGTGCGTGCATCTTCCATTAATACCGGCGCTCCCACGCTGCTCTGGATTGTATCGAGCAGCGTCAGGCCAGTGAACACACGAATCGTCAGCTGTTTTTCCTGCTGTGTCAGGGTGTTCCACGATTGAATATCGTTGGAGAGCGGCACTTTTTCTGGCAGCCAGAAATTGCTGGTCAGGCGGTTCCACACTTCCAGGTCTTTATCGTCCTGAAGGCGGTTCCAGTTGATCGCATCGACCCGCGATAAGCGTTGCATAGTGGTCATCAGAATTCTCTCACCAACATGATCTAATAAAAGCGATATACGATTACAGCGAGCAGGAGACGCAGCCTTCTACTTCCGTACCTTCAAGCGCGCTCTGGCGTAAACGGATGTAGTAAAGCGTCTTGATGCCCTTACGCCACGCGTAAATTTGCGCTTTGTTGATATCCCGCGTGGTGGCGGTATCAGGGAAGAACAGCGTCAACGACAGCCCCTGATCAACGTGTTTAGACGCTTCAGCATAGGTATCGATAATTTTCTCAGGGCCAATTTCATAGGCATCCTGGAAATAATCGAAGTTCGCCTCATTCAAGAATGGCGCTGGATAGTAAACACGCCCCAGCTTGCCTTCTTTACGGATCTCAATTCTCGCTGCCACCGGGTGAATACTCGAGGTGGAGTGGTTGATATATGAGATAGAACCCGTTGGCGGCACCGCCTGCAGGTTACGGTTATACAGCCCGTGCGCCATTACCGATGCCTTTAGCGCCTGCCACTCTTCCTGGGTAGGTAGTGCAATACCGCTACGCTCGAACAAATGACGCACTTTCTCAGTTTTCGGCAACCACGCTTGATCGGTGTACTTATCAAAGAAAGCGCCCGATGCGTAGGTGGAGTCTTCAAACCCTGCAAAGGCTTCGCCGTGTTCGATCGCCAGCTGGTTAGACGCACGAATCGCATGGAATGCCACACAGTAGAAGTAGAGATTGGTAAAGTCCAAGCCCTCTTCCGAACCATAATAAATGTGTTCGCGCGCCAGGAAACCGTGCAGGTTCATTTGCCCGAGGCCAATGGCGCGAGACTTGGCGTTACCTTCAGCAATGGAAGGTACACTGCGCAGGTTGCTCATCTCAGAAACCGCGGTCAAACCACGAATGGCAATCTCAACGCTGGTGCCAATATCGCCTGAGTCCATCACTTTAGCGATGTTCATCGAACCAAGGTTACAGGAGATGTCCTGACCGACCTGACGATAACCAAGATCGTCATCGTATTCGGTGGGCGTATTCACCTGGAGAATTTCAGAGCAAAGGTTGCTCATATTGATACGACCGGCAATCGGGTTCGCACGGTTAACCGTATCTTCAAACATGATGTACGGATAGCCCGATTCGAACTGTAGCTCGGCCAGGGTTTGGAAGAATGCACGTGCATTGATCTTGTGCTTACGAATACGCGCATCCGCGACCATTTCATGGTACTTCTCGGTCACGCTGATATCCCCAAACGGCACGCCATAAACCCGCTCAACATCGTAGGGCGAGAACAGGTACATATCGTCGTTGCGCTTGGCCAGCTCAAAGGTAATGTCCGGAATCGTTACGCCCAGCGACAGCGTTTTAATGCGGATTTTTTCATCGGCATTTTCACGTTTAGTGTCGAGAAAACTCAGAATATCCGGGTGGTGAGCATTTAAATAAACCGCACCTGCGCCCTGGCGCGCACCTAACTGATTAGCGTAGGAGAAGGCATCTTCCAGCAGTTTCATAATCGGGATAATACCCGAGGACTGGTTCTCGATACGCTTAATGGGTGCGCCGGACTCGCGGATATTAGTCAACAAGAAGGCAACACCGCCGCCGCGCTTAGAGAGCTGCAACGCGGAGTTAATCGAGCGACCAATCGACTCCATGTTGTCTTCAATACGCAGCAGGAAGCAGGAAACCAGCTCACCGCGCTGCTGTTTACCACAGTTCAGGAAAGTCGGCGTAGCTGGCTGAAAACGGCCGCTAATAACTTCATCAACCAGTGACTTAGCCAATGCCTCATCGCCACGCGCCAGCGTCAACGCCACCATGCAGACACGGTCTTCATAGCGCTCAAGGTAACGCTTACCGTCGAACGTTTTCAGCGTGTAGCTGGTGTAATACTTGAAAGCGCCCAAGAAGCTCGGAAAACGGAATTTATAGGCGTATGCCTGCTCAAACAGCGCCTTAATAAAGGCAAAGCTGTACTGGGCCAGCATTTCTGCCTCGTAGTACTGCTCTTCCACTAGGTAATCGAGCTTCTCTTCCAACGAGTGGAAGAACACGGTGTTTTGATTAACGTGCTGCAGGAAATACTGGCGGGCGGCTTCGCGATCTTTATCGAGCTGCAATTCACCGTTGGCACCGTATAGATTCAACATCGCGTTCAGCGCATGGTAATCCAGGGTACGCGCCTCGGACACCCCCGCAGTAGGCCGTTTTGTTTCTGCCGAGTTTTTTGTAGCGCCATTGTTAGCGGCTACGTTGCTAGAGACTGAGCTTGACGTTTCCAAAACTCTTCTACTCCTTTGCGGACCTTGGCGACATCGTCGTCAGTGCCAAACAGTTCAAATCGATAAAGCAGCGGCACTTGGCACTTTTGAGCAATAATTCGCCCTGCCAATCCGTATGCCTCACCAAAATTCGTATTACCAGCGGCAATAACACCTCTAAGGAGGTGCCGATTGTGCTCATCATTTAAAAATCGAATCACCTGCCCCGGCACTGCCCCTTCGGCATAGCCGCCACCATAGGTAGGTGTCACTAATATGTAGGGCTGCTCTACGCGTGGCGTTGGTTCTTCACGGTTTAGTGGCAGCCGCTGGGCGCTTAAGCCAAGCTTTTGTATAAAACGGTGGGTATTGCCTGACTTAGTTGAAAAATAAACTAACGAACGATTACGCCCAGCTTTCACATCAGCGTTTTGCATAGCGACGTTTTACGCTAGTGCTTGAATGCGGTCAGGACGAAAACCAGACCAATGATCCTCACCCGCAACCACGACGGGTAACTGACGATAACCCAGCGCTTCCACTTCCTCCTGGGCACCGCTTTCAGCAGTGATATCGATAACGGTATATTCTAGGCCCTGCTTATCCAGTGCACGGTAGGTAGCAGTGCATTGAACACAAGCAGGCTTGCTATAAATTTGGATATCCATGGCTATTTTTTCCTTTTCATAGCGGTGTTTTTCGGGTAGAGCACATCTTGTGCTCGCCCTCTCTGGAAGACACAACGCATACTATATATAGACCATGAGAAAATCAATTAAAGCATATATGGTATTTTTTCATCCACAGGTTATTGACAGCTCGCACCCAATATCATACCCAGCAGCCTCTCAATAGCCGCCTAAAACGCGCTTCCCCGAACCACCCCAGGCACGCTCTCAATAGCCCTCATTAGGGTCATCACAAGAGCTATTTCAGAAACAGCTAAACCTTCTCCCAAAAACAAAAAAAACCGCTTCCCAATGGAAGCGGTTTTTTTTCCAAGGCGCCAACTAGCTTGGCGCCTTTCTCACAGCGCGTGAGTTTAGGCGATAGCCGCCTGATAACGACGCTCAACATCTTCCCAATTAACGACGTTAAAAAAGGCTGCTACGTAATCAGGACGCTTGTTCTGGAACTTCAGGTAGTATGCGTGCTCCCAAACATCCAGAACCGATACCGGCGTATTGCCATGCATTAGCGGGCTATCTTGGTTCAGGGTGTTTTCAACAACCAGCTTTTTCTCAGGTGTCACGGAGAGCCATGCCCAACCGCTACCAAAGCGACCCAGCGCTGCTGCCTTGAACGCTTCCTTGAACGCGTCAAGACCGCCTAGCTCGGCTTCAATCGCTTTTGCTACATCACCCTGAGGCTGGCCGCCGCCATTAGGTGACATCATTTGCCAGAACATAGAGTGGTTGGCATGGCCGCCGCCGTGATTAATAACGGCTTGACGCTTCTCTTCAGGTACACGATCAAGATTGGCAACCAGCTCTTCTACCGGCACGTCTTCAAGGCCCGTGCCTTCAAGCGCAGCATTCAAACTAGTGACGTAAGTGTTGTGGTGACGAGAGTGGTGAATCTCCATCGTCATCGCATCGATATGCGGCTCAAGTGCGTCATAAGCGTACGGTAATTCTGGAAGTGTATGTGCCATGCTAACTTCTCCTTAAGTGGCTTTTGTTACGTTCACATAACTAAGTGTGGTCTTACCCCACCTTTTTCAACCATCACGGCTATAATTAATTACCGTGAGTAGCGATTATTGATAACCGATACATTTTATACCCCAGTACCTTAGTCAACTATTGGCAGTTTATCGAATTCATCGCCAATAAAAAAGCCGACTTCTGGTGAAGTCGGCTTTTAGCCAGTTTAGATTCAGTGGCTTATAGCTTGCTTTCAAGCTCCGGCAGAACCTCGAAGAGATCACCCACCAAGCCGTAATCGGCGACTTGGAAGATTGGCGCTTCTTCGTCTTTGTTGATCGCAACAATGACTTTGGAGTCTTTCATGCCCGCCAAGTGCTGAATAGCGCCAGAAATACCCACGGCAATATACAGCTCAGGGGCCACAATCTTACCGGTTTGGCCAACCTGCATATCATTGGGCACAAAGCCTGCGTCTACGGCCGCTCGTGATGCACCAATGGCAGCACCCAGCTTGTCAGCGATGCCGTCAAGCAGCTTAAAGTTTTCGCCGTTGCCCATACCACGACCACCAGACACCACGACTTTAGCACCGCCAAGTTCCGGACGATCGGATTGCGCCAGCTCTTGCTTAACAAAGCTAGACTGACCATTTTCGACCACTACGTCTACCGCTTCTACAGAGGCGCTACCCGTGCTCTCGACCGCATCAAACGCAGTGGTACGCACGGTCATCACTTTCAGTGCGTCGTCGCTTTTTACTGTGGCGATGGCGTTGCCCGCATAAATGGGGCGCAGGAAAGTGTCAGCACTTTCAACGCCAATCACGTCGGACAGCTGGCTAACATCTTTTAAGGCAGCCAAACGCGGCAGTACGTTTTTGCCGGTGGTAGAGGCGCTAGCCAACACGTGGGTATAGTCGCCAGCCAATTCAACCAATAGCGCGCCCATTGGCTCGGCAAGCTGATGGGCGTAAACAGCGTTATCGGCAACGCGAACTTTATTGACGCCTTCAAGCTTTGCAGCAGCATCAGCCGCCGCCTGAACGCCTTCACCGGCCACCAGCACGTCAATGTCACCACCAATCGCCTTGGCAGCAGCAACTACGTGAGCGGTTGCGCCCGCTAACTGACCTTCATGAAGGTCGGCAAGTACCAGAATGCTCATGAGATCAGCTCCTATTAAAGCACTTTGGCTTCGTTTTTCAGTTTGTCGATCAATTCATCTACCGAGGCGACTTTAACACCACCTTTGCGCTCTGCCGGGGACTCCACTTTGAGCAAGCTAACCTTAGAGGCCACTTCAACCCCGTAATCAGCGGGCGTTTTGGTATCCAGCGGCTTCTTCTTAGCCTTCATGATGTCGGGCAGCTTCGCGTAACGCGGCTCGTTCAAACGCAAATCGGTGGTAACGATAGCGGGCAGAGAAAGCGCTACGGTTTGCAGACCACCATCGATCTCGCGAGTAACATTCACCTTGTCACCGTCAACAGCAACCTCAGAGGCAAAAGTACCTTGGGGTAGATTGGTCAACGCGGCCAGCATTTGCCCCGTTTGATTGTTGTCGGTATCGATGGCCTGCTTACCAAAAATCACTAAGCCAGGTTGCTCTTCGTCAACAACCTTAGCTAGCAACTTAGCCACCGCAAGCGACTCAACGCGCTCGTCGGTTTCAATATGAATAGCACGGTCTGCCCCAAGCGCTAGCGCGGTGCGCAACTGCTCTTGAGCCGCCTTGGGGCCAACGGTAACGGCCACGACTTCTGTCGCAACACCTTTCTCTTTGAGGCGCACCGCTTCTTCTACGGCAATTTCGCAGAAGGGGTTCATCGCCATTTTGACGTTGGTAAGATCAACGTCAGAGTTGTCCGCTTTCACGCGGATTTTGACGTTATAGTCGATGACGCGTTTAACCGCGACGAGTACTTTCATAGATTCCTCGCTTGGCTTGTGATGGAAGCCGTTAGCTTGTCTCAGCATCGTACCAACTGATGCTTCTAAAATAGGGGCGACGTGTATTTAAATACGCCACCTTAAAAAATTCATGCAAGCGTTTGATAGGTCTGTAAATGAAAAACCCTATCAATTTGCCACAACCTAGTGACTAGCGACAACACCGATTAACTACGGCCTTGGTCGTAGCAGCGATGTAAACTCCATGGATAAATGGTGCTTTTGCCATCGTAGGGGTGACCTTACAGGGGTATTATGCCTATCATGGGGCATAACCAGAAGCAAACGACCGTTTAAAATTAAGGCCATCTTTTTATAAGCTAGTTCTCATAACGCTCATTTGACGTTTGTACAGGCTAGTTTTGGTAAATAATGGCTCTTATGAGAATAAGGAGAAGCCGGGTGGAAAATGTTGAACGCGATGTCATGGACTTCGATGTAGTCATTGTCGGGGCTGGCCCCTCTGGTCTAGCTTCCGCTTGCCGTCTGATGCAACAGGCAAATCAAGCGGAACAAGAGTTGACGGTTTGTGTCGTCGAAAAAGGCTCCGAAGTCGGCGCCCATATCCTTTCTGGTGCTGTCTTTGAGCCCCGCGCACTGGCAGAGCTATTTCCTGATTGGGAAGAGCGCGGCGCACCGCTTAACACACCTGCCGTTCGTGACGATGTTTATCTATTAAAAGATGCTCAAAAAGCGCAAAAAATCCCTAATGCGCTAGTGCCAAAAAGCATGCATAACACTGGCGGCGAGCTTAATCGCTATGTGATTAGCGCAGGCAACCTATGCCGCTGGTTGGCAGAGCAAGCCGAGTCCCTTGGGGTGGAAATATTCCCTGGTTTTGCTGCCCAGGACGTGATTATCGAAGATGATGCAGTACGCGGCATCCTCATTGGTGACATGGGTGTTAGCGCAGATGGCACTCCTAAAGATGGCCATATGCCAGGCATGGAGCTGCGCGCGAAATACACACTATTTGCCGAAGGTGCCCGCGGCCACTTGGGTAAACGGTTAATCAAAGAGTTCTCACTAGATGCTGGTCGTGACCCACAGCACTATGGGATTGGCTTGAAAGAACTGTGGGATGTTCCCGCCGACAAACACGAACCCGGACTTGTGCTTCACGGCTCGGGCTGGCCGCTTGAAAAAGACACTCACGGCGGCTGGTTCCTTTACCACGCGGAAAATCAGCAGGTCGTCGTTGGCCTCATTATGGATCTTGGTTATAAGAACCCCTGGCTGTCACCTTTTGATGAATTCCAGCGTATGAAGCATCACCCGGTGCTTAGCCAATATTTAGAAGGCGGCAAACGCGTTGCTTATGGTGCGCGCGCCATTACCAAAGGCGGTTTTAACTGCCTACCGAAAATGACGTTCCCGGGTGGCCTGTTGATTGGCTGCGATGCGGGCACGCTGAACTTTGCCAAAATCAAAGGCCTGCACACAGCAATGAAATCTGGCATGGTCGCTGCAGAAAGCGTCTTTGAAGCCATTAAGGGGGGTGATGAAGGTGCTCAGGAGCTGGCTAGCTTCACTGAGAAATGGCAGGCTAGCTGGGCCTATGAAGAGCTGAAAGAGAGCGCGAGCTTTGGCCCTGCTATGCATAAATATGGCACGGTAGGCGGCGGTGCTTACAACTTCGTCAATCAACTGCTGGGCAATAAGCTACCCAATGTTCATGACACCACCACCGACCACGGCGTGCTGAAGCCTGCTGCTGAGTTCGAAAAAATTACTTATCCGAAGCCCGATGGCAAATTGTCGTTTGATAAATCGACTTCCGTCTTTTTGTCCAACACCAACCACGAAGAAGACCAGCCCTGCCATCTGCGCCTAGCAGATCCAGAGCTGCCGATTCGCGACAACCTGCCAACCTATGCAGAACCGGCCCAACGCTACTGCCCTGCGGGGGTTTATGAAGTGGTGGAAGATGATCAAGGCAAGCCACGCTTCCAGATCAACTTTCAGAACTGCGTGCACTGCAAAACCTGCGATATTAAAGACCCTGCCCAAAATATTACCTGGGTAGCACCAGAAGGCGGCGGCGGGCCTAACTATCCCAATATGTAACCATCCGACTATGTAATCCGCATCACTAGAGTGCCATACGGCGCGGCCAGTTACGCTGGCTGCGCCGGTGGCTCTAAGCACTCAATCGGCGCGCGTCGAGCAATGAGACGACGCCGGCCAGCCTGTGCAAAGCGCACATCGATGACAGGATCGGAGGGGTTACCTTCTACCGAGGCCACCTCCCCTTCTCCAAACACGGCATGCATCAAGCGTTGTCCTGGGTAAAAGTGTGCATCAGCCTGATAACCTGCCGCTGCCTCATTGATCTGCGGCGCTGCCAGCTCAATATCCGTTCGCCCTAAGCGCTCAAGATAGCGCTTCACCAAGCTCGGCGATGTTACCTGCACAGCCGTTGCGGGTGTATCTTGGCGCGACAAACATGACGCTACCCGCAAACTATCCTGCCAGGCGCTTTCCGCAATAAAGCGACTAGGCCGATGAACACCCCCATCATGCAGCACCAGCAGTTGCTCTTGAGCGCGTGTAATCGCCACGTAAAACAGTCGTCGCTCTTCTTCTAACCTCTCATCATTGAGCGGATTGTCTCGACTGTAGTGCGGAAAGTCCTCTTCGTTCACTCCGGCAACGGCGACCAACGGCCACTCCAGACCTTTCGCTCCGTGAACCGTGCTAATCAGAACACCGCCAGCCTGGTTCTCCACCGGACGCTCGAGCAGTTCGATAAACGCATCTGGATCTTTCACGCTATCGGCCTGCTCGATAAGCACATCCAATAGACGAACGTCCTCTTCGCCCTTATCGCGCCTTGCCGCTGCTCGCTTCAAGGTTTTTTCCGCTTCGATCGTTTCCACCACATGACTCAGCAGCTTTGCAGGCGGCCAACCACTTAATTTGGGCAGCTCACATAGCAGCGCCCAGCGTTTTTTAAGCGTGCGGCGCTGCAGCGGCTTTAGAGAGGTTAGTACCGGCTCGTGGCGTTCAGGCCAGCGTTGGGTGCTGGCCAGCTGATAGGCAAGCTGCTGAAGCCGCTCACGGGCAACAAAAGGCGTTGGCTGAGAGAGCAAAAGCAAGAGTTGCTCTGGGTCGTGCAGCAGCTCTGGCTGGCGAGACAGTTTCAAATAGCCAGCCAATGCCTGCACGAGAGGGAGTCGGAAAACGAAACGATCTTCTCGTTGAAGACGAAATGGAATACCTGCCTGCAGTAACGCCAACTGAAATGGCACCGAAAGCGCCCAACTACGAACCAGCAAACTAACATCGCTCAACGCGCGCCCCTGCGCTTGCCAATCGACTAAGGCATCAAGCAGCAGTCGGCAGCCCTGGCCGACAGATATATGGGTCTCAGGATTATTAGCATCCGCCAAACAGAGCTGGTCTGGTCGGCGCTGATTAGCCATGATGGCATGGTTTGCGGTCAGCGCCAGCGCGTGGCCATGACGAAACGTGATAGAGAGCGGGTAGTTTGTGGCGCTGCCAAACGTGGCGGTAAAGTTTTCCAGCATGGTGTCAGGGCGTGCGCCCCGCCATTCGTAGATGCACTGATTCGCATCACCTACCGCCATCACATTGGCGCTGGAGCCCGCCAACACCGCCAGCAACCGCTGCTGGGCAGTATTAATATCCTGGTATTCATCAATGATCACATGATCAAGAAAACCTTCCACACGACTGCGCAAGGTCTGTTCGGCTTCTAACACTTGCAGGGGCCGATAGAGCAAGTCAGCGTAGGTCATGACGCCTTCAACGTGCAGCAGCCGTTCAGCTTCATCAAATGCGCTGGGAAAGTAGTCAGTATCCGGCTCGTAATTAAGACGCTTGTAAAGTACATCAGCCGATAGCATTTCCGCTTTTACCAGCCCACAGAAGTGAGCAAGCGCTTCTAATCGATCACCTTCGATAGCCGCATCGCGACGCTCAACGGCATCGTGAAGCACATTCAGGCTTGCCTGACGTAACAGGCGCTCTAGCTGCCAATCAGCAGACAGCAGGCGTCTCGGTGCAAGCGCCCCCCAGCGACACAGACTCTGCGTCAACCGATGACCAAGGGAGTGAAAGGTGCGCACATCTGGCAATGGTTGCCCTTGAGGCGCCATGCTGATCAGGCGGCGTTGAAAATCGTCTCGGGCTGAGCGGTTAAACATCAGCACCAGCATACGCTTCGGCGATACACCAGACGCCAACAGGTGGAGCACCCTTGCCGCCATGGTGGTGGTCTTACCCGCCCCTGCAACAGCAGCTACGCGGGCATGCCCCTCGCGATGCTGGACAACGGCTTGCTGTTCAGCGGTTAACTTCACGTCACCTCGCCTGGCATCGCATCATTGGCATTAAACTGACCTAAGACATACCAAGATCCTGCGCTGTAGAGTCGGCATTGGCATTCGCCGTCGTCTGCCTCGCTCAGCGTGGCCTGCTCTACCAATCGATAATACACATTGCGATGCAAACGAGCCGCTAGCCCAAAGCGCACGATACACTCAGGGGCAAGGACACCCTCAGGCGTTTTGGAGAGACTAAGCGGATGCTCTGCATCCACACGCACAACGTCATCGAATTGGGTCGTCAGCCACCAGGCATCATCGTGAAAATCTGCTTCTACCGCCACGAACGGGCAGTCAACCACGGTGACACGCCAACGCTCAACAGGCGTTACCAGGCAATAGCCATCGGCATCGCGGCGTAATAGGCTCGCTAACAACCGTGGTATGGCAAGGCGCTCAAACGGCTTTCCTTCATGCAGCCACGTGCCATCAGCCTGAATAACGATATCAATATCGCCACTAAGTGCTGGCTGCCACTGATCAACGGGGGGAATCGTCGCCGAACCGTTAAATTGCTGCATAAGCCGATCAATATTCATCGCTTACCTCCCAGGCTGTGCTTACAGCCACTTATACCACTAAACCGGACTGCGCCAACGCTTGCTTTACGTTATCAGGTGCATCGGGCACGGCAGCGCGGAACAGATGATAAAAATTGGCGGTGGTTTGCATCGCCACTTCATCAACGCTGATCCCTCGTTCTTTAGCGATACACTCTGCCACCTCAACCACCCAAGCGGGTTCGTTGGGCTTGCCACGATAAGGAACAGGCGCCAAATAAGGGCTATCGGTTTCAATCAGCAGCCGGTCAAGCGGCAGTTTTCTGGCCAGCTCTCTAAGCGACGCAGCATTGCGGAAGGTAATAATACCCGATAGCGAGATATAGAACCCAAGCCGCACAGCTTCACGCGCCATGTCTAAATCTTCAGTAAAGCAGTGCAATACGCCACCTACCTCTGGATTAGTGTGCTCACGCAGCAATGCTAAGGTGTCTTCTTTCGCTTCACGGGTATGAATAATTACCGGCAGCTCTAGCTCATTGGCCGCAATTAAATGGCGCTTAAATCGCTCGCTCTGGACCTCTACGGGCACGCTGTCCTGATAGTGATAATCCAGCCCTGTTTCACCGATGGCGACGGCATCGTACTGCTCAGCAGCATCAACAATATCGCTGACGCTTGGCTCTTTCGGAGCCTGATGAAGTGGATGCAGTCCCGCCGAAATAACCACGTCGTGGTGCTCACGAGCGATTGCCGCCAACCCCGGCATCTCCTCAAGCGTCACCGCAACAGCTAAGAACTGGCTCACATTAGCAGCACGAGCAGCCGCCAGCGTTGCGGCAATATCACCGTCGTGGGTTAGCTCAGATAAACGGTCTAAATGGCAGTGGGAATCAACAAACATGCAGCTCTCTTAAATTCTCGTAAACAGGTGAAGGGCAGGCTTTGTTCAGTGTTATTGCGGTGCTAACTCGCGGCTATCAAAGCGTAAAGGACGGAGGTGCTTTATCTAATTGGCCAGCCAACAACGTTTCAATGCGATCACGTACTGAGTAGTCCTGCTGGCTGAAATGTACCCCAATACCTGGCATTCGCTGTCCACTCACGCCCTCAGGAGAAATCCAAACAACATGGCCGGAGATAGAAAGACGTTCACTCTCTCCTGGCAGGGTCAGCAATAGATAAACCTGCTGTCCAAGTCGATAGAGCGCTTTAGTCGGGACAAAAATACCGCCTCTATCTAGAAAAGGCATATACGCGGAAAGTAACGTCGGTATATCCGGCATTGTCAAAGAAAGCGCTTTTTGAACCGTCATAACAGCCTCCTTGGCAACAACCCTATGGCAACAACGTTAGGAGCGTAACAGCGCCGACCAGCGCACCAGCCACGCTTCAAGCACTAGCTGAGGGTTTGGGTTAGCGCCGACTGCGAATAAACGGCGCTGCTCTCGGGCATAATCCAGTAATCGGAACCAATCCTGCACCCGTCCATTTTTCATCGCTTGACGGTATAACGGCTCTAAATCGGGGTTATGCAGCACCGAGGTTTCGCCAGACAAACCCAGCCGGATCAAGTCTTCAAGCCAAGCAATACCGTACCACAAGATGGCATCAATGGCCTGACGATCAAGCCTAGCAGCCTCTGAAACAGGCTCAGCACCACGCACTAACTGCTCGAAACTGTCATGTATTTGATGGCGAAGTGCGCGCTCCTCAGGCGTTGCCAACTCCACTGCAAGCAGCGGCAAGCCACCCGACACTCGCCACCAAAAATGTGCTTCGTCGCTGCCAAGTTTTTCAGTCAACCAGCCTTGGCAATCCTCAAAGGGAACACTGGCTAATGGCCACTGCTGACAGCGGGAGCGAATCGTGGGTAGCGTTCGCGAAGGCACGTCAGACAGCAGAATAAATAGCGTTTTATCGCCGGGCTCTTCAAGGCTTTTGAGCAGTGCGTTTGCCGCTGCAATATTCATTGCTTCCGCGGGGGAGATCACGATCACACGATAACCCCCCTGCTGCGCGGTTTGCGAAACAAAGCGGTTTACATCACGTATGGGATCAATGCGAATCTGGCGCTTACCCTCTTCTGGAGAAATGCGCATCAAGTCGGGGTGGTAGCCTGAAGCCAGCATGGCACAGCTATGACAATGACCGCAGGCTAGCTCGCCAGGTTGTGCGCATAACGTTCGTGCGATCAACGCTTCCGCCAACTGCTGCTTGCCAACTCCGTGAGCACCGCTGATTAATAGCGCATGCGGCAGTCGTCCTTCATTGG
The DNA here is from genome assembly GCF_014897875.1 of Halomonas sp. 3A7M. NCBI lineage: Bacteria > Pseudomonadati > Pseudomonadota > Gammaproteobacteria > Oceanospirillales > Halomonadaceae > Halomonas > Halomonas sp. 3A7M. The sequence continues at coordinate 208,777 of NZ_JABUZD010000162.1, read as the reverse complement.
AAAGGCGAATCAACTGCTGCCACGTAGACTGATGCCAAGGCAGCACTCCCGTTATTGCCATATAGCCACTCGCTCTTCTAGCGCTTGAGCTAGAGACGCTTGCACTTGATCAAGCGCTTGCCCCGCATCAACAATTGCGAAGCGCTGGGGGGCGGCAGCGGCGCGCGCTAAGTAAGCCCGCCGCACTGCTTCGAAAAAGGTTATTTGCTCTTGTTCAAAGCGATCACGCTGCGTTTGCTGGTCTCTTAAACGCCCTTCAAGACGCTCTTTCGCAGCATCGGGTGACATATCTAGTAGCAGGGTTAGATCTGGGGAGAGGCCTTTTTGCACAAACTGTTCCAGTTGAGCAATCCGATCTGTCTCAATACCGCGGCCACCGCCCTGGTAAGCAAAGGTAGCGTCGGTAAAACGATCACAGATCACCCAGGCACCGCGCTCAAGGGCTGGCACTATTTTTTGCGCTAGATGCTGGGCTCGCGCGGCAAACATTAATAGTAATTCGGCATCGCTGTGCAAGGGCTCATCGAAAGAGGGATCAAGCAGCAATCCTCGAATCGCTTCAGCGCGCGGCGTCCCCCCAGGCTCACGGGTTCGCACAACCTCTATCCCGCGCTCTTGTAGCCATGTCTCTACAAACGCCACGTTAGTAGATTTTCCGACTCCCTCACCACCCTCAAGGGTGATGAAGCGTCCGCGCTTGCTCATTGAAGCCCCTTACTCAGTAAATTCGAAAAAAACACATCGCACTTAAACAATGACTTAACCTAATTAGCGATTGCGAATATAGCGATTAACCGCATTATTGTGCTCACGTAACGTACGTGAAAAATGATGGGTACCGTCACCGCGCGAGACGAAGTAAAGCGTTTCTCCAGGCAGCGGATTCACAGCCGCTTCAAGGGAGGCGCGCCCGGGTAAGGCAATCGGCGTTGGTGGCATGCCGTCAATCACATAGGTGTTATAGGGGGTCGCCTCACGTAAATCTGCACGCGTGATCCTCCCTTCATAGCGTTCGCCCATGCCATAAATGACGGTGGGATCTGTTTGCAAACGCATTCCCTGTTCCATACGACGCTTGAAGACACCTGCGATCTCCCGACGCTCTTCCGGCGCGCCTGTTTCACGCTCAATGAGCGATGCCATAATGAGCGCTTCGTAAGGTGTATCGATGGTCAGGTCATCATCACGCCCGTCCCAGACTTCTGCTAGAATCTGCTCCATGCGGGAAAGCGACTGACGTAGAATATCAACGTCACTCATACCCAGGTGGTAGCGGTAGGTATCAGGGAAAAACCAGCCTTCAGGAAAAGTACCCTCTCGATCCAGCAACGACATAATTTCGTCGTCACTTAACTCTGCCGTCCGATTCTCAAGTTTTGGCGCACTGTCCAATAGCTCGCGCATCTGGCGGAATGTCCAGCCTTCGGGAATCGTTAACGGATAAGTGACAACGTTATTGCTGCCCAAGAGAGCAATCAGTTCAAGACCGCTCATGCCTGGGGTTAGCTGATACTCCCCCACCCGCAAGCGTGGTACACGCTCAGGCTCAACACGCGCCAATAATTGAAATGCCCAAGCATCTTCAATAAAGCCCTGGCTTTCCAGATCTCGAACGACCTGATTGAACCCAGCCCCCGCAGGAACCTGGTAAAGCGCTGGCTCCTCAAGTGTGACCGGTGCCGATAAGCGCTGCTGCCAGTAAGCATAGCCGCCCACAACGGCTGCGAATCCAACCACGACCACGACACCTACGGCAGCTAAAAACCGTTTCACCATGACACCTCAATATTGTTGATAAAATTCTGCCTAACGGGATGTCGGCGAATAGCCAAGTAAGTCATGGCCTATTGTTTGCAACCTATCTTGGCCTGTCAGCGGCCAGGACTTCAGGACTACACCTGTTTCACTTAACAGCTTATTCACTGGCCATACACCTTGTACCGAGTTAGCTACCCAAAGACGCTCAACGTCATGGATAGCGTTCAGCGCAATAGGGGCTTCCTGTACTGCTCCATGATCCAATAATGCCGCTCGCAGCGTACCCGCCACGCCGCACTGCGATAATGGCGGTGTGAAGAGCACTCCCGCTTGCTGCCAAAAGACATTCATACTGGTGGCTTCTACCAGCCAGCCATCAGCATCTCCAAGCAACCCCTCGGCGATGTCGGGATCATTCCACTCCTGGCGCGCTAGCACATTTTCCAATCGATTAAGGTGTTTAATGCCTGCTAAAAGCGGCTGATGCCCCAAACGCAACTGACAAATCCGTACGTTAACTCCCTCATGCCAACGGTCAGCATTTACCACAAAAGGCATTCTACGGCTAAGCAAGCGAGGTTGAGAGCTATCCGGCGTTGCATACCCTCTCCCACCACTTCCTCGGGTTAGGATTAGTTTGAGTATTTCAAGCTCGGCGTTAGACGGAGATTGCCAGGTGGCGACCAACTGCTCCATGGAGGGCAACGGAATATTCAAACGCTGACAGCCCAGCCGTAAGCGCGCGTAATGATAATCCCATAGCACAGGGACACCAGCGCGCAGCAGCACTGTTTCAAATACTCCGTCACCATACGCAAGCCCTCGGTCGTCAAACGGCACCTGGGGCATTGGCATTGCGTGCTATACCTTTTTAAACAGCAGTGAGCCGTTGGTACCACCGAACCCGAACGAGTTTGAGAGCGCTATTTCAATGGGCATCTTCCGCGCGGCGTGTGGTACGTAATCAAGATTGCAGCCTTCCTGCGGGTTATCCAGGTTAATGGTCGGCGGCGCAATCTGGTCGCGAATAGCCAGAATACTAAATACCGCTTCAACCGCTCCTGCAGCACCTAATAGGTGGCCAATCATTGATTTGGTAGAGCTCACGGCAACCTGCTGAGCTGCGCTACCAAGCACTTTTTCAATCGCCCGACTTTCTGCTAAGTCACCCGCTGCGGTAGACGTGCCATGCGCGTTAATATAGTGCACATCCGTTGGATCAATACGCGCATCTTTAATGGCATTGCTCATGGAGAGTGCAGCACCACGTCCATCTTCCGGCGGCGCCGTCATATGGTAGGCATCATCACTCATACCAAAGCCTGCAAGCTCTGCGTAGATATTGGCACCACGCGCTTTAGCGTGCTCGTACTCTTCCAAGACAAGCACACCCGCACCGTCTGACAGCACGAAACCGTCACGATCAGTATCCCATGGGCGACTCGCCGCCTGAGGGTCTTCATTGCGGGTAGAGAGCGCTCGCGCGGCCGAAAACCCGCCCAATCCTAGTGGGGTAGTGGCCATTTCCGCACCGCCACAGATCATCACATCAGCATCGCCGTATGCAATCGTGCGAGCACTGTAGCCAATATTATGGGTACCCGTTGTACACGCTGTAGTGATCGCGATATTCGGGCCTTTGAAGCCGTGCTGAATCGCCATGTTGCCAGAAATCATATTAATGATTGAACCTGGCACAAAAAACGGCGAGACGCGGCGTGCGCCACCTTTATTCAGCGCATTATGGTTATGTTCAATCATCGGCAAACCACCAATGCCTGAACCGATAGCCACCCCAATGCGCTCAGCATTCTCTTCGGTACATTCAAGCCCCGAGTCCTGAACGGCCTGGGCTCCCGCCGCCATGCCGTACTGGATAAACAAATCCATCTTGCGTGCGTCTTTAGGATTCAGATAGGGGCTAATATCGAAATTTTTAACCGACCCTCCAAAACGCGTGTTGAAGCCACTTGTATCAAAGTGCTCAATCGGTGCTATGCCACTTTTGCCGGCGACAATATTTGCCCACGACTCATTAACACTGTTACCCACTGGGGTCACCAGGCCTAACCCAGTTACCACTACCCTTCTTCGCGCCATTAGCTTTCCTCCAGGCATCCATGGTGACACGACCCATCTGGGTCATTTGCTGCAGAGATTTGGTGACTAGTATAACGGAGATTGAACGTTATATTCATTGTGACAACAAAGCAAAAAAGCCGCCCCTACTCAGGACGGCTTTTTATACGGGTGGGTAAGCACCCCACCCTGGTTCACTGCTTCGACTCAACCCTTACTGATGGGCGTTTACGTAGTCGATAGCTTCTTGAACCGTGGTGATTTTTTCAGCTTCTTCGTCAGGAATTTCAGTATCAAATTCCTCTTCAAGCGCCATCACCAGCTCAACGGTGTCAAGAGAATCAGCACCCAGATCTTCAGTAAAAGAAGAGCTGTTCTGGATATCTTCTTCTTTAACGTTCAGGCGCTCTGCCACAACTTTCTTAACGCGCTCTTCAATAGTACTCATCAACGTACTCCAGTCGTTCACATTAGCCGTTTTTGATAACCAGCCATTTGGAAACCGCAAGCCAAAAGCTGCGGGGTAGTTTATAGACGCCCTTAAGCTGACGCAACCGCCAAACCCAAGGCCATCAACGCATATTCATGCCGCCGTTCACGTGTAGCGTTTCGCCAGTGATATAACCTGCAGCATCACTTGTCAAAAATCCAACGGCAGCGGCAATTTCCTCAGGCCCGCCTAAACGCGAAAGAGGAATTTGCTTAAGCAGCATTTCATGCTGCGCTTCAGGCAACGCTTCGGTCATATCCGTTGCAATAAACCCAGGCGCAACCGCATTAACCGTAATTGCACGGGACGCGACTTCACGCGCTAAAGCACGGCTAAAGCCTTCCATTCCCGCTTTGGCGGCGGCGTAGTTAGTTTGGCCTAGGTTACCCATCGTTGCCACTACAGAACTTATCGACACGATACGCCCAAAGCGTGCCTTTGTCATACCACGCAGACACGCCTTGCTAACGCGATAAACAGATTTGAGATTGGTATCCATCACGGAGTCCCACTCATCCTCTTTCATGCGCATTAACAAATTGTCACGGGTAATGCCGGCATTATTGACCAAAATCGTGGGCGCACCAAAACGTTCGCCAATTGTTTTGAGCACCTGATCAATACTCTGCTGATCAGTAACATTAAGGCACATACCGGCACCTTCAATACCATGCTCTTTTAGATCAGCATCAATTTTTTCAGCGCCAGATTCGCTAGTGGCAGTTCCCACCACAATACGTCCTTGGCGCCCAAGCTCATGAGCAATGGCCCGCCCAATACCTCGGCTAGCACCAGTGACCAGTGCAACTCTTCGTTCTTGAGTCATAACGTTCTTCCTTCAACCTAACTAAGCAAGGGTAGCGGAAAATAGCGACTTAACACGCACCATTTTTCACGCACCACCCGCCGACGCCTCACGTGCTAACTCAAGGGCTGAATCCAGGCTATCAGGATCATTTACCGCCAACCCTTTGGCACTACGCACAATGCGCTTATTCAATCCGGTAAGCACTTTACCAGGCCCACATTCAATGAACACATTAGCACCTTGCTCGACCATCGCTTCAACGCAAGATGACCAACGAACGGGCTGATACAACTGTTCGATTAGGCGCGTACGCAATGTCTCAATATCGGCATGAGCTTGCGCATCGACGTTTTGAATAACCGCATAACGAGGGGCACGCAGCTCAATTTTTTGCATAGCTTCGGAGAGTCGCTCAGCAGCTGGCCGCATTAACGCACAATGGGAGGGTACTGACACCGGCAGTGAAAGCGCTCGCTTGGCGCCCGCTTCCTGACAGGCTGCGATAGCACGCTCCACGGCATTTTTGCCACCTGCGATAACAACCTGCCCAGGCGAGTTGTAATTAACGGCAGACACCACTTCTCCTTCAGCCGCTTGGGCACAGGCCGCTTCAACTGCGCTATCGTCAAGCCCAAGGATCGCTGCCATGCCCCCTTCTCCTGCAGGGACAGCTTCCTGCATGGCTTCACCACGCAGGCGAACAAGGCGCACGCCTTCAGCGAACCCCATCACTCCAGCGCAAACCATAGCACTATATTCACCAAGACTATGGCCGGCCATGACACTTGGGCGAGGCCCTTCCAACTCTTGCCAGATACGCCAGATAGCTACGCTGGAGGCAAGTAGTGCCGGCTGAGTGCATGCCGTCGCATTCAACGCTTCTTCTGGACCTTCCTGGACGACTTTCCACAAATCGTAGCCCAGAGCGTCTGACGCTTCCTCAAATGTAGTTCCCACCACACTGTAGCGCTCGGCTAGCTCTCGCAACATTCCAAGCTGCTGAGAGCCTTGCCCGGGAAAAATGAGGGCAAGGGGTTGAGACATGTCGTTCACCTTTGCTCTTGTAGGCATTTGCTCAGTTGAGCGATAAGCGTGCTATTGGCGCCGTTGCTAAAACAGTTTTTGGCACACTCTACTACCACCAATAGCCCGCAAAAAAATATAACGTTTTATTATCTAATGCGCTGATAGCGCTCAAGAACGCGACCAGCGTGCTGCAATTCGTACAGGCAAATCATGCTCCACTTCTTGCAATGCACGCTGAATAGCATAATAAAAACCATCCGCTTGGGTGCTGCCGTGGCTTTTCACCACAATACCCTGCAACCCCAAGAGACTGGCCCCATTATAACGCACAGGATCTAGCTCCCGCTTAAGCCTCTTCAGTACAGGCCTGGCCAGTATACTTGCCAAACGCCCACTCAGGCGTGATTCAAACGCCATTTGTACACGCTCCACCAACATACGAGTCAAGCCTTCACTGGCTTTCAACGTGACATTACCAACAAAGCCATCGCAAACCACGACGTCAAGATCGCCCTGAAAAATATCCCCACCCTCAGCATAGCCAAGGTAGTCAAAGCTTAAATCGCTAGCACTTTCACGCAGCAAACGATCCGCTTCGCGCACATTCGCACTTCCTTTCGTGGCTTCAGAGCCCACATTCAACAAGGCAACACGAGGCCGCTTAATGCGATCCATACACTGAGCCATGGCGGCACCCATCATGGCAAAATCAAACAGCCGGGATGCGGGCGAATCTACATTTGCCCCTAAATCAAGCAAATAACAGCGTCGCCCTCCACGCGCGGGGATTGCGGTACTGATTGCAGGCCTGGAGATACCAGGCAACATACCAAGCTCGCGCCTCGCCAAAGCGACCAAGGCTCCGGTATTTCCCGCACTCACGCCTGCAACTGCTTCACCTGAAGACAGGCTGCGCAGCATACACGCCATGCTGGTAGCATCTCCGCGGCGCATTGCCCAGGCAGCAGTTGCCGCTTGAGAAACACTTTCTGGAGCATCGGCTGCCACCAAACGTGACGTTGCCGCAGCCAAAGGCTGCGGCAAACGCGAAAGTTCAGCATCAATCTGCTGACGCGGACCAAACAGAGTTAATGCTAGGTCGGGGCGTTCAACAACCGCCCTTGCGGAGCCTTCGATAATGGCACGGGGGCCTTGGTCACCCCCCATTACATCAATCGCTAGGCGCACACAGCACCCACCCTGTTTTGCCGCTCATAAAAGCGCTAAGGCTTAAACTTCGACCACTTTACGACCGCGGTAGAAACCGTCGGGAGAAACGTGGTGACGCAGGTGAGTAGTACCGGTTTCCTTGTCCTGAGACAGAGTCGGTGCGCTCAGCGCATCGTGGCTACGACGCATACCGCGCTTGGAACGAGTTTTACGGTTCTGTTGAACTGCCATGGGTGTTTACTCCAAGGTAATTAAGGTAAGTGATGCTTACTTTTTGCCTTTCAAAGCGCCACTGCTTTTCAAAGCATTAAGCACTGCGAAAGGGTTCTTGGCCGGAGCGGAGTCTTCCGCCGTGCCTTCGGTCTTGCTGACCAGCTGCTCCGCCGAGACATGGCATTCGGTCTCATCGTGATAGACCACCTGCGGCAAGCTAAGGATAAGTTCATCCTCTATTACCGTCAGCAAGTCCAGCTGTTCATTTTCCACCAGCACCGGCTCATGACTAGCAGGTAGCTCGGCAGCCAAAGCTTCGTCTGCAATCATTCCTAATAAGAAATCACTGGAAACGTCTTGGCTTAGCGGCACTAGACAACGGCGACAAGGCAACGCCAGGGTCGCTTGCAAATGGCCACGAATTTCGCGACGGCCTTGGGCATCAACGCCAAACTCGAGTACGACATGACAGTCGCCGGTTTGGTCACCTGCTTCTTCAGCTAGGCGTGGCAGCTTGTTCAGCGCCACAATGCCTTCTAGTCGTTCGCGGCGGGCTGCAAGCTTATAAGGCTCAACCCGGCTGGGGATTTGTGAGGTCAACATAGGCGCGCAATGATAGGCACTCGCCCCCCCGCTGTCAAAGCTGTCGGTGCAATTCTTATGAGATTATCTCCCAAAACCACGTAAATAGGCAGGCTACCAAGGTTTCGTTACACTCCTTTGAACGCCGATTAATGCTCAACCAGACCTATTAAGGAGAACACTGTGCCTCAAACCGATAACGCGCCACTTGTCCTGGCATCAAGCTCTCGCTTCCGCCAAGCGCTACTGGACAAGCTATTACTGCCCTATCAGTGCTGCTCTCCAGACATCGACGAAACGCCCTATCCTAATGAGACGCCCAACGCCTTAGTGCACCGCCTGGCACTCAGCAAAGCCAACGCCGTTGCTGAGCGCTTCCCCAATCATTGCATCATTGGCTCTGATCAAATAGCTCTGTTTGAGGGTGACATTCTCGGCAAACCTCATACAGAAGAGCGCGCTCGGGAGAATCTGGCGCGCTTTTCTGGCCAAAAAGTGACTTTTTTGACGGGCTTAGCATTAGTTGATACCCGCCACCAACGGCATCACGTCCATATCGAGCCGCTTGAGGTGGTTTTTCGCTCACTGAGCCAGCAAGAAATTGCACGATATGTTGCCCTTGAGCAACCTTTAGACAGCGCTGGCAGCTTCCGCATGGAAGGACTGGGGATTAGCTTGTTTGAAAAACTCGAAGGCCGAGACCCAAACGCACTCATAGGGCTCCCACTCATCGCACTATGCGACATGCTTCGCCAAGCAGGTATGAACCCACTCGGCGACGCTTAGTCGTTACTGAGCCTGAAAGCGCAAAGGAGCATGCGCATGCTGAAGCCCCAGCACTTCGGCAGCTGTTTGCGTAAAGCGGCGTGTCAAACGCTCGAAGGGGTCTAAGCTGGGCGTATAGTTCTCCCATTCAGCCTCGCCTACCTGCTCACGAGCTACTTGCTCAAGACTGGCCAGCTCATCTATCAAACCTAGCTCTAACGCTTGTTCACCGCTCCAGATAAGCCCTGAGAAAATTTCAGGGCTGTTGCTCAAACGATCACCACGCCCTGCCTTCACATCGTCTATAAACTGCTCATGGGTTTGAGTCAGAACGCCCTGCCAGAAATCAGCAGCCTCTTCATCAAGCGGCTGAAAAGGATCCAAAAAAGCTTTGTTTTCACCGGCAGTCATTACGCGACGCTCTACGCCAATCTGGTTGATCGCTTCCTGGAAGCCAAAGCCAGCATAGATAACACCAATAGAGCCAACCAAGCTTGCACGGGACGCCACGATGCTATCGGCAGCAGAAGCAACGTAGTAAGCGCCGCTCGCACCAATATCCTCTATTACGGCAATAATGGGCTTGTCGCCCTGATCACGCAGCCGCATCATTTCGTCGTAAATACGCTGCGATTGCACAGGGCTTCCACCAGGACTATCAATGTGCAACACAACAGCAGCAGCGCTCTCTGATGACCATGCACGATTCAACCCTTTAATGATGCGTTCAGCATTTGCTGGTGCATCACTGGCAATCACACCATGTACTTCCACCAGTGCTACGTGGCTCTCGGTGGGCAATGAGGCCGTTGGCTCAGCGAGAAACACGCGGTATAGCATTGCTGTTAACGATATCAATACAATCGCTAGCAACATCAAACGAAAGAACAGCTTCCAGCGCCGGGTTCTGCGCTGTTCCTTTAAAACACCGCCAACCCAGCGGTCCATCATTTCCAACTGCGCTAACCGCTGGCGCTCGCGCAGTGTTTCGGCATCATCACTCTCCGCTCCCGGGAGCGGTTGCTTTTTAGCCTGCTGGACAACCTCCGGCCCATCGGTCCAACGGTCACCACTCTCCTGGCCAGGAAAGTCATCACCCGCCTGAGCGCCTCTACCATCACCACTTCCATCGCGCTGCTGCTCATCACTCATATACGATTCCTAGTGTTCGCTTGATCGTACAACCACTACCCACAGGGGTTGCTAACGCCGCTAACCGTGAAGCCAGTCGAACAGGCTATCTACATCATCCGCCAGCCATACAGGCTGACTAGCCGCTAACCGAGCGGGAGTATGCACACCGTAAGTAACACCCACACGATCCATATTAATAGACCTTGCCATTTCAAGGTCATACTCGGTATCACCCACCATCACAGCGCGCTCAACAGGCACTTTTAGCTCTTCGAGCAGTTCAAGCAGCATCTGCGGATGAGGCTTAGAGCGCGTTTCATCTGCTGTTCGGCTAGCATTAAACCAACCACCTGACTCTGTTTCGGCAAAAACCCGATCTAGACCACGACGGCTCTTCCCCGTCGCCACCGCTAAACGCTGATAAGGACGTTCACGCAGCCGGGCAACTTGCTCTTTAACGCCTTCAAAAAAAGGCATGGGCGTCGAATCACCATGAACGAAATGGTAGGCATAGCGTTGACGCAAGCGCTCGGCCTGAACCGCTTCAATACCAGGACATAACGTCGCTATCGCCTCAGGCAGGCCCAAGCCAATAATATTCTCGATAGCACTGACGTCTAACTCATTCCACTCGGCATCAGAAGCAGCTGCCTGCATGCAGGCAACAATTTTCGGCACGGAGTTCATCAATGTGCCATCCCAATCAAAGATAATTAGCTCATAGCGCATGTCGCTTCCTTATTTACGAGCGCGTTTTAACGTTTCTTCCAATGCCTCAGGCAGCGGCGCTTTCACCGTAACGGGTCGACCATTGCCAGGCTCAGGAAACGTTAATGCACGGGCATGAAGAAATAGACGCCCCAAGCCAAGGCGCTGCGCCATATGATTACTTTCGCGGGTACCGTATTTATCGTCGCCCAATAAGGCGTGCCCAGCATGAGCCGCATGGACACGAATCTGGTGGGTGCGGCCTGTCACAGGCTCCGCCTCTACCAGCGTGACCTTTTCAAAGGTTTCTACTACCGAAAAGTGAGTCCGTGAAACCTTGCCATTTGGATCTACCCGCACTCGCCTTTCACCGTTACCCGCATCAAAGCGATCTAAGCGAGCACTCACATAGCTCTTCCGAGCAGGCCAACGACCAGCCACTAACGCTAAGTAGCGCTTGTCCATTGCATGCTTTTTCAGCGATTCGTTAAGTGTGACGAGCGCATCACGAGATTTTGCCAACAGTAGGCAGCCCGATGTATCACGATCCAATCGGTGGACAAGCTCTAAAAAAGTAAGGTCATCGCGCACTTGCCGAAGCGCTTCAATGAGACCAATTTTGACGCCACTTCCGCCATGGACGGCCAATCCGGATGGTTTGTTAATCACCATCCAATCGGGTCCTTCCATAATGACGCTACCAATTAATAAATCACGTAAGTTGTCACTCACCTCTTTAACCGCTTCTCTCGGTGCTAATCGCAGCGGCGGCACACGCACTAGATCACCCGCTTGAAGTCGATAATCTACTTTGACGCGCTTTTTATTAACCCTTACTTCGCCTTTCCGCACAATGCGATAAATCAATGCACGAGGAGCACCTTTTAAACGCGTCATCAGAAAATTATCGATTCGCTGACCTGCTTGTTCCGGGGCGATATCCACCCACTGTACTTCCCGCCCTTCGGACATTAACGCTCACTCCTGGTGTGATCTAATAGCGACAGGCTAAAAACGGCATTCTAGCGTAGACCAATGCGCATTGCGTCAATTGCTGGTAGTTGTCTTTACTGTTATATTCCAAAACGTTCAGCGGCCAAGTGTGGCTTACCCGTAAACAGACACGTCGTAACGGGAGTACTACCACGCTTGCCAAGCGCCTGCCCGACAAACACGCAGGCCAGAGCACAGGCAAAATGGCGTAGTGTACGCATTACCCACACGCCTTACGTACTGGATATACAGTTACTCTGTCGCATGCTTTTTGACGGCAGAGACACTTTTGCTTCGCCCGCAATGGCAGGCAATTGAATTAACAAACGTCACGCCCCAAGCAGCCTATCCTGTTCGTCACAAGGTGCTGCTTGACTTGGGGCGCCAAGTTCAACGCTGTGCCGATGACCGGCGTTGACGAATCGATGAATGCCAGGTGTTGGCGGTGTCAGCAGAGCCGGATGGACGTGACAGCCACCGAAACATGTTCTGCCTCCGCCACGTACTCAACGCCCTTTCGGCCGGGTCGGCATGATTGCCTTCCCGGCTTAATGCGTCAGCATAGCAATGCGCCGAGCACAAGCACGCAGCACCCAGCGATTCGTCTACGCCACGCCTAGACGGCTCGTCGGCTCGCAATGCTATGTGAGACAATATGAAACGGATGCTGATTAACGCAACCCAGCCAGAAGAGCTGCGGGTTGCGCTGGTAGACGGGCAACGCCTTTACGATTTAGACATCGAATCTGGCGCTCGAGAACAGAAGAAAGCCAATATTTACCGGGGCAAAATCACCCGGGTAGAACCTTCCCTTGAAGCCGCTTTTGTTGATTTTGGCGCCGAACGCCATGGTTTCCTGCCACTAAAAGAAATTTCCCGCGAATATTTTATCAAAGATGTGTCTGGTCGCCCTAGCATCAAAGAGGTGCTGAAAGAGGGCCAGGAAGTCATCGTCCAAGTTGATAAAGAAGAGCGTGGCAATAAAGGGGCAGCACTGACTACCTTTATTAGCTTAGCGGGCCGCTTTCTTGTTCTGATGCCGAACAATCCCCGTGCAGGTGGTATTTCACGCCGCATTGAAGGTGATGACCGCAGCCAGCTGAAAGATGCCATGGGCCAACTGACAGTGCCAGACAAAATGGGCCTGATCGTTCGCACCGCCGGTATCGGCCGTAGCCCAGAAGAGCTGCAGTGGGACTTGGATTACCTTGTCCAAGTGTGGGAGTCCATTACCACTGAAGCTGGCAAGCGCTCAGCCCCATTCCTGATTTACCGCGAATCTAATGTCATTATCCGCGCCATGCGCGATTACCTGCGCCAAGACATTGGCGAGGTGTTAATTGACAGCCCCGAGATTCATGCAGAAGCGCTGGGCTTTATTCGTCAGGTAATGCCCTCTTATCAGCAGAAAATTAAACTTTACGCCGATGAAGTCCCTCTTTTCTCGCGCTTCCAAATTGAGTCGCAGATCGAAACTGCTTACCAGCGCGAAGTAAAGCTTCCCTCTGGTGGCTCTATTGTTATCGATCATACCGAAGCGCTAGTCTCGATTGATATCAACTCTGCCCGGGCCACACGCGGCAGCGATATTGAAGAAACCGCGCTGCAAACCAACTCTGAAGCAGCCGATGAGATTGCGCGACAGTTGCGCCTGCGTGATATCGGTGGTCTCGTGGTTATCGACTTTATCGATATGGGCCCTGCGCGCAATCAGCGTGAGGTTGAAAACCGCATGCGCGATGCCCTGAAGCTGGATCGTGCACGCGTTCAGATTGGTCGGATTTCTCGCTTTGGCTTGATGGAAATGTCACGCCAGCGGCTGCGCCCCTCGCTAGGCGAAACCAGCGGCGTTGTTTGTCCGCGCTGTAACGGCCAAGGCACTATTCGTGATGTTCGCTCGCTTTCGCTCTCTATCATGCGCCTGATCGAAGAAGAAGCCATGAAAGAGCGCAGCGCACAAATCCGCGCCATTCTTCCAGTACCTGTCGCCACCTACTTGCTGAATGAAAAGCGCAGCGTTCTGGCAGACATCGAATCACGTCAAGGCGTACGCGTAGTTCTCCTGCCGAATCCCGAGATGGATACGCCGCATTACGACGTTCAGCGACTGCGTGATGACCACCTAGACGATGATGAAAGCCTGACGTTATCCAGCTTCGAGCTTTCGACTGATACTGAAGTAGGCAAAGAACCCGATCCTAGCTTCACTCCGCCCGCCATGCGCGCTGAAGCAGCGGTTAAAAGCGTTGTACATAATGCACCCGCGCCCGCCTCTCTTCAGACTGAAGAAAAGGCAGAGAGAGCTGCCAAAGCAGATAAAGCCGTTACAGCGACTCCCACCGTCACTGAAGAGCAACCCAGTGTGATTGGCCGCTTTATCAGAGGCTTTGCCAAACTGCTAGGCGGTGAAGATACCAGCACGAGCCAGCCCGAACCGGAAGCTCCTGTTGCCCGCAAGCAGCCTGAGAGAACGAGCAAAAATCGCTCACAGCGCAGCGAAAGCAAGCCAAAGCCTGCCCGTGAACGTGGCGAAAGCGCCAGCAGAAACGAGCAGCGCAGTCAGCAGCAATCGAGCAATCAACAGCCGAGTAACCAGCAGCCTAGCCAACCGCGCAACGCTGATAATAACGACGACGCTAACGATAAACGTAGCGGTCCTAGTCGTACTCGCAACCGTCGACGCCACCCTCAGCAAGATGAGGCCAAGCTCCAGGACAATGATCAAAAGAGCAGTCGTCAAAAAGAGCAGCAGACAAACCTAGCGACTAAAGAGTCATCTAAAGATGAGGCGGCTAAACCTACTGCTCAACCAGAAAATCGTCGCGATAAACCACGTGATGCCAAACCGAAAAACGAAGCTGCCCGTGAGCCCGCATCACAAACGGACGACAAACAGGATGACGGCAAGCCGAAACGCACGCGTAACAATCCGCGCAACCGCACGCGTAAACAGGCCGTTAATCCTCAAGCCGAAGCGGAACAGCTGAAACTGCAAGCCGCAGCGGCTGA
>NZ_JABUZD010000162.1:58950-193970 GCF_014897875.1 Halomonas sp. 3A7M | reverse complement strand
GACGCTCCTTCTGCAGACGCTCCTTCTGCAGACGCTCCTTCTGCTGAAGCTGCTGTTGAATCACCGGCGGTAGAAGCGCCTGCTGTTGAAGTGAACAGCAGTAAAGCAACGCCGGCCAGCCCCTCTTTACAAGATGAGGCCAGCACAGCTGCCACACCAAGCGTTGAAGTAGCCACTGAAGCGCCTGAACCAGCTGTAGAGGAATCAGCAGCTGCCGATGGAACAACGGCTGAGCGCCCTGCCGAAAAGGCGGAGAAAGCACGCAAGGCTACGCGCCAGCGTCGCCAACCTCAGCAAGCGGCAGAGAAAGCGGAACCTGAAGCAGAGGAAGGTGTAGAGAAAAGCGCTGAGGCCAAACCTCAACAGCCAACTGATGACGCAACTGCTGCTCAAGAAGCGCCCCAAGAGGCGGCTAGCGGTTCGTCTGAGCTCGTGAAAGCTGATGCAGGAGTAGAGCTGGAGGAAGGGAGCACTTCAAACGTGAAAGAGTTTGATACCGCCAACAGCGAATCAGTAAGCTCACGTGACGAAGAAACTGCAAAAGAGACTGACAAGCCCCAGCAGTCGCTATCTCAAGCTGCTGAGCCTCAAGAACCTTCTGAGTCTCAAAAACCTGTATCTCAAGAACTTGTGCGTCAGGAACCTGTATTGTCTCAAGAACCTCAGGAGACGGCACAAGAGACATCCGCAGACGCCGACACACATGCAGAAGCGCCGAAAGCTGCTGAGACTACTGAGACTGCTGAGACTGCTGAGACTGTCGACAGTGACGCTAACACTCAGACACCGTCGCAAAGCGTAGCAGCTAGCATTGAAGCAAGCTCACCAGAGTTTGCTGAGCAGCCGGAAGCATCTTCTTTAGACAGCGACGCAGTGAGCAATACAACTGCTTCAGACACGAGCGCTGCTTCAGAAACCGCGAATGACAGCGCTGCTGCTCAAGAAAGCACAGAGCAGCCTACATTGGCGACTAATGAAGAGGTTCAAACGCCTTCACCAGAGGCCCCCGTTGAAACAGTGGCACCTGAAGAAGCAAAGCAAGCGCCTGCGGCTTCTCCCCAAGACGAGGCACCTAAGCCACGCCGCCGCCGTCGTGCTCATAACGATCCTCGTGAACTGCGTAAACAAGCACAGAACACGACTAATGAGTGATCGCTAGCACTCGACACTAGCACTAAAAAACCCCGCTAAGCGGGGTTTTTTTATGCTTGTACCAAGCGTGGCTCAGGCTCTAACTCAACACCAAATTGGTCATAGACCTGGTGGGCAATATGCTCTGCAAACTGCAGTAGCTCGCACCGATCGCCACCGCCAAAATGCACAAGCACCAAGGCCTGCCGCGCGTGAACACCGAAAGCCCCTTGCCGAACCCCTTTCAACCCACACTGATCAATCAACCACCCCGCTGCCAGTTTGGATTGACCGTTAATCTGCGGAAAATATGGCATGCTAGGGTATGCCTGTAACAAGCGTGATAACTGATCGCTGTTAACTAGCGGGTTTTTAAAGAAGCTACCCGCATTTGCGAGCACCTGAGGGTCCGGTAGTTTTTCCTGACGAATAGCACACACTGCTTGAGCCACCGCCAAGCAATTCGCCGAAGCGGCTACCCGGGCAGCTAAATCTCCATAACCCAGTCTTGGTAGCGGCGTTTTTGATAGCCGAAGCGCCAACTGAGTAATGACGACTTTATCCGCTAGCGATTTTTTGAAGATGCTATCTCGGTAACCAAATTGGCAAGCATCGGCGCTTAACCAACGTACACTACCCGACGCCAACTCTACTACCTGCACCCCTACCAGAACGTCTTTAAGCTCGACACCGTATGCACCAATGTTCTGTACCGGTGCTGCGCCGCAATCACCAGGAATCAGCGCTAAGTTTTCAATACCCCACAGGCCGCGAGCCGCTAGCGTCATGACTAACGAATGCCAATTAACGCCTGCTCCCACATGAGCAACAACAGACTCTCCGCAACTCTCTAGCCACCACTGCTGCATAGCAGGCCGAATCGTAATGCCTTTCAGCTTAGCGGGAAGCAGCACATTACTGCCACCTCCCAAGAGCGTAATGTGCCACTGCTTAGCAACGGCTTCACGCACCACATGCTGGAGTGCACTTAGCGTTTTAGGGGCAACATACCGCTCCGCCTGACAGGGTAAACGCAGCGTGTTCGCAGAGGTTAAATCGACTGACTGGCAACGACTAAGCAAATCATTATTACCTCTTTCACAACTCGTCATTTCTCAGCCCGTCATTTCTCAGCTGGGCAATTAGCCCTGTAGAAGCCGCCTCAATTAGATTCAGGACATGTTCAAAGCCCTCATCACCACCGTAATAAGGGTCGGGCACTTCAGCATCTGGCATATCGGCAAAATCTAGCAAGAGCCCCACATGGGCACGACTGGTACTCGGCTGTAGCGCTCGCATTGCCTTGAGGTTGTCGCGATCCATGCCTAGCACATAGTCGAATTCAAGAAAGTCACTGGCGCTTAGCTGACGAGCGCGCAAATGACTAATATCGATACCACGCTGCAAAGCAGCTGCCTGGGCACGGCTGTCTGGCGCTTTTCCAACATGCCAGCTACCTACACCACAAGAGTCAACGTTGATATGACGACTTAAGCCAGCCTCTTCAACAGCGTGCCAAAAGACGCCTTCGGCCGTTGGCGAACGACAAATATTGCCCAAACAGACAAATAGGACGCGCTTCATTCGCTTCCACCTTCACTTTCACTCGCCAGAAGCGCTCTCACCCTGGCTAAGTCTTCCGGCGTATCCACACCAGGAGGATTGATAGTGCTGGCTAGCGCAACTTGAATGGCATAGCCATGCTGTAGCGCACGCAGCTGTTCTAGCTGCTCCAACTGCTCAAGGCTCGACGGCGCCAGCTCACGATAAGCGGCAAGGAAACTGGCACGGTAGGCGTATATACCAATATGACGCAACCACGCATCGGTGGCTAAAAGCGCGGGCTGGACTTTAAATTGCTCTCGATCCCAAGGAATGGGAGCACGAGAAAAGTACAGAGCACGCCCCTGCAAGGAGCGAACAACTTTGACGACGTTAGCGTTAAATAACGTTTCAACATCAGTAATAGGCTCAGCAAGCGTCGCAATGGCCGCTTCTCGATCTTCGGCTAAACGCATCGCCACTTGGTCAATTAAGGCCGGGGGGATAAGCGGCTCATCGCCTTGCACATTCACCACTAAAGTGTCGTCGCTTAGCCCGAGCTGCTCTGCCACTTCGGCCAGCCGGTCCGTACCAGAAGGATGATCCGCGCGAGTCATAACGACATCCGCACCGTAGGGCAACATCGCATCACGTATACGAGGATCGTCAGTGGCTACCACGACACGACTTGCTTGGCTTTGACAGGCTCTTCGCCAGACATGGGCAACCATAGGCTCACCCGCGATATCCAGCAGTGGCTTACCCGGCAAGCGGGACGAGCCAAAACGCGCGGGAACAACGGCAATAAATTCGGTCTTAGCGACTGACATTACACCTCTCCGGTACGACCAGGCGAGATAGGTAGCTTTTCATCGGCATCCATCGCGCGCGCCTCTTCAGGAAGCATCACAGGGATGCCTGCTTGAATAGGGTACGCCAAACCGTCGTAGTGGCAGCAAAGTTCCTGGGCTTCACGATTATACTTGAGCTTGCCATTGCAAAGCGGGCAAACCAGCATTGCCAGTAGTTCTTTATCCATCGGTGTATCCCTTTTCAGAAAGCGCTGACAATTTAGCTGCCAGCCAGTGTTCAAACTCTGGCGGAAGCACGGCTTCTACCTCTAGCACCCAGCTATCGGGTGGCGCTAACGCTTGGCACTTCACTGCGTCTTTGGCGGTCATTACAACGGGGCGCTGATGACTAAAACGGAAAGTCTGGTCATCAAAACGCTGATGATCTGCTAGCGGATGCATCTCGCCTTCCACCCCTAAACTTCGCAGCGTATTAAAAAAACGCTCAGGATGGCCAATACCCGCCACAGCATTCACAGGTAGCGTAAATGGCAGAGGGGTAAGTGGCATACGCTGACCATCCTGCACTCGGCGCCAGCTGAGCGGCGCTAGTCGCATCGCCACTCCCTCTCTAGGCAGAGGGCGGCGCTGCTCACCATTAATAATCACAGCATCAACTTGAGCTAATCTACTGGGTGATTCTCTCAGCGGCCCAGCAGGTAAGCAGCGCCCATTTCCTAGCCCCCTAGCTCCATCAACAACAACCAATTCAATATCACGTCCTAACGCCAGATGCTGTAACCCATCATCACTGACAATAATGTCGCACCCACTATCAACCAGGGCTTGAACGCCTCTTGGACGGCGCGGATCAGCTACGACCGGGCAGCCCGTTTGTTGCGCCAACATTAATGGCTCATCGCCGCTTTGCGCAGGGTCAGTGATTGCAGTTACCCGTAACGGATAGTGCGATGCTTTACCACCATAACCACGGGTAATAATACCTGGCGACCACCCCTGCTTCCTCAGCCAGTCGACCAGCCACGCCACTAGCGGCGACTTGCCGGTTCCACCAAGAGTGATATTACCCACCACGATAACGGGTACGGATGCTTTAACAGCTAGCTTTTTACCAGCGTGATAGTGAGAGCTACGGCGCGCCATAAGATAACGGTATAAAGCACCCAACGGATACAGCGGCGTTAGCCATCGGCTCCCCTGGTAAGCCGCCTTAAGCCAGCGTTGTTCCAGGCTCATTCACTCTCCTGAAACTGAAGCTGATGCAGCGCCGCATAGGCACCTCCCGCTTCTAGCAACGCTTGGTGGGTACCCTGCTCAATAATGCGCCCTTGATCCATCACCAAAATACGGTCAGCCCGTTCAATGGTGGATAGACGGTGGGCAATGACCAATGTGGTACGCCCTTCACACACATGCTCCAGCGCTTTCTGGATATAGCGCTCGGACTCGGTATCCAGTGCCGATGTCGCTTCGTCCAAGATAAGAATAGGTGCATCTTTAAAAATCGCCCGAGCGATTGCTAAGCGCTGGCGCTGCCCTCCGGATAACATCACACCGTTTTCACCCACTACCGTGGCATAGCCCTGAGGCAGTTTTTCAATAAACTCACTGGCGTACGCCGCCTGAGCGGCCGCTTCAATGGCGGCTGGGTCTGGGTTGGTAACGCCATAGCCAATATTGTCAGCAATGGTTGCATTAAACAGCGTGACTTGTTGCGATACTAACGCAATTTGCTGACGCAAAGGGCCCAACGCATAATCATCGGCATTTACCCCATCAATCACAATGCGCCCTTCACTAGGACGATAAAAACGCGGCAGCAGGCTGACCAATGTTGATTTACCGCTACCAGAGCGCCCAACAATCGCCACTAGCTCACCAGGGGCAACACTAATATTAATATCGTGCAATACATTAGGCTGGTCATCAGCGTAGCGGAAACTGACATTATCAATCACCACGCTGCCTGTAAGCTGACGGGGAATTGTCTTCCCTTCATCCTGCTCAGGGGTCAAATCAAGCAAGCCAAATAGCTCCGAAGCCGCCGCAATGCCTTTTTGAATCTCACTATTCACTTCTGTGAGCTGGCGCACCGGCTTGATCATTAGCGCTGCTGCGGTAATAAAGGCAACAAACTCCCCCGGCGTCATGTTTTCCATAAGCGCAGGCGCCATGGCAAGCCAAACCAGAATAGCCATGGAAATCGCTACCAGCATCAAGATCACTGGTGAACTCACAGCACGCGTCATCGCCTCTTTCATACTCTGACGGCGATTTTCTTCGCTTACCCGTTCAAAACGTTGTTTTTCATACTCTTCAGCACCATGCGTGCGCACGACGCGATAGCCGGAGAGAGCTTCAGAAGCGACATGAGTAACGTCTCCCATGGAGTGCTGAATACGCTTGGAGATACGCCTAAAACGTTTGCTGGCATAGCTCACCACAACAGCAATCACCGGCGTTACGCCCAGAAATAGCAGCGTTAGCATCCAGTTGGTCCAAAACAGATAACCGATCAGCCCGATAACGAACAGACCTTCACGCAGAATAATAGTGACCGCTTTCGTGGCAGCACCTGCGACCTGCTCTACGTGATACGTTACTCGAGATACCAAATGGCCACTGGAATGGTGGTCGAAGAAACGCCCAGGCAAATGTAGCAAATGCGCAAACACATCGCAGCGCAGCGTGTGAATCACATAACGTCCGACATAAGACATAAAGTAGGTGCTTAAAAATGTCCCCAACCCACGCGAAGCGAACATAATCACCACAAACAGTGGGAGCAGTAAACGAAAGGTAGCATCAGGGTTTTGAATGCCATCAATCAGCTGCTTCATCATTTCAGCTAGTGCCGTACTAGAGGCGGCATAAATAATAAAACCGACGATCGCTAACGCGAATGCGCGCCAGTGAGGTTTGACGTAAGTTAATAATCGCTTGTAGAGAACCCAACCTGAATCAGTCACACGCGCTCCCGGCCATAGTGTGCAGTTGCGAGAATTCTACCTTATGGTGACGCGCATCAACACCGCTTACGAACGCCCTGTTGCTTTCGCATGGGAATGATCTGAATTGGCTGAGTCGCTGTGAGGCTAAATTCGAGAGCGCCATCCTGGGCGGTACTCCATAAGCAGCTCTGTTGTTGTCGAAAGCGGCGCACTACCGCGTCGACCGGATGGTTAAAGGGATTATCTTTCCCAGCACTAAAAATGACATGCCGAGGACGACTTACTTGAACGAACTGAACACCCGAACTTGTATTGCTTCCATGATGCCCAGCCACTAACACGCCAATCGGCGTAATAACATTCGCTAAGATTCTTCTTTCAACGTCCTTACCAACGTCACCGGTAATCAACAAACGCTGCCCACCCGCGCTTATTTGAAGTACACAGGAGCGATCATTTGAGGAGAGCACGTTCTCCCCTTTTGGGGGCCATAGTATCTGATAGTCAATGCCATCACGTCGCCACTGCTGCCCTTGAACACACTCTGTACTCGCAACAGGCAGAAGATCTCCACTGGGAACCCACCATTGCGTTACTTGATGGTCTTTTAAAAGCGCACTAATCCCTCCCGCATGATCGGTATCAGCATGGCTGACAATAACGTGGTCGAACGATTGGCCTGGGGGCCAAAGGGTTTGCAGCGGCATAAACCCACTGCGAAAGCGAGGTCCTGTGTCGTATAGCAATCGATAGTTGGCGCTACGTAATTCAATCAGTTGGCCTTGCCCGACATCATAAACAATGACACGCAGCTCACCTTGGTTAAACTGTTCGTCCGCTGACCACCACGGAAAGCTTAATAGCAGTAATGTCGCACTAACACGCAACCATCCTGGGACATTGGGAAGCCCCCAACACAGCGACATCAATAACAGTGCACCTACTAGCGGAAACATCAGTATTGACGGTGGCTGCAAAAGCGGTGCCCACTGCACGGCGATGACGAGTAACTGATGAAAAACCTGCAGTGCCTGCTCAAAACACCACCACACAAAAAGCCCTATTCCAGGCAGTGGCGACAGCACCCACCCCAATAGCGCACTAGGCACCATCACGGAGCTTACCCAAGGTACAGCAACAAGATTAATCAGCGGGGCCGCAGGGGCTACTCTTCCAAAAGCCAATAGCACTGCAGCCGCCATCAGCGGTGCAATGAGTAGTTGAGAACGCAGTAGCGCCCAGCACCACCCTTTTAGACCCTGTGGGCGGGGGCGGCCTTGCCAAATAATAATCAACCAGCCTACCGCAATAAACGATAGCCACAGACCAGGCCTCCACAGTGCAAGAGGATCAACCACTAACACTATCCCGAGCGCAAGCCACCAAGCTTGCCAAGCTCCTGGCGCATGGCGTCCGCTAAGCACCCACAAGCCTAACAGCGTCATGATCATGGCGCGCATGGCAGGAGGTGCTAGTCCGGCTAACATGGCGTACCCCACAGCCGCCACCCCTGCTAACCACCAGGGCCAAGCACGCAGACGCCAATTGGTGGGCGTTATCAGCCTGGCAGTAAAACGTGCCAACAACAGCACAAATGAAGCGACAAGCCCAACATGCAACCCAGAAATGACCACTAAATGCGTCGTACCCGTTGCATTGAGCAAGGTCCAATCATCTTGGGTCAACTGCTCACTATCTCCCAGCGTTAGCGCCGCAAGCCAGCGCCGGGTTCGCTCTTGCAACGGCTGGCTAGCCAGCGTCGCCATTGCTCGCTGACGAAGTGTCGGCGCAGCCCCCGACAGGCGTTCGGGCGTAGGCTCCTGGCGCACATAGCCCGTCGCATGTATGCCTTCACGCCATAACCATTGCTGAAAATCAAATGTATTTGGATTAGAAAAGCCACTGGGCGGGCGGAGCCGCAGCGTCATCCGCCAGCGCTCACCAACGAGGTAGCGCTGGTTGCCATAGGCACTTACTCGCACGCTACGCAGTGCGCTACAACTTGGCAGTCCCTCGGGAGAGCGGCAAGATTCCACTGCCAAGCGCACTCGTGACGACTCCGCTTGCGTTTGAACATTGATTACTCGGGCCTCCAGAGTGACATCCTCTCCACTGAGCCCAGGTGGCAAACGGTGCCCCCACTCCTGCTGCACGCTGATAAAAACCCAGCTTGAAATAACCAGCCAAATTAATAGGCTACGCCGATATACAACCAAGCAAAGCAGCACCACAAGCACACCTGGCAACAAAACCTGCAGGTGCGCCTCGGGGCCGCTGATCCACGCCGCTAGTGCCCCCATCAATACTGCCAAGGCAGCCGGTAGTGCAGCGCCTAGTTGCATATCCCCTCCTTGGAACTGGGTCATTCATACCCACGCCATAGCCGAAGCACGCTGCTATATGGATAATAGGATGTACCAATCGAAAGAGTACCTGACATGCCGCGCCGTTTCCTGCAGCGCTACATGCCCAAACCCGACACATTAAGGCGACAGCGCTCACTACGCTTTATTGCGCCGTTAATTGCGGACCCCGGGTTATGGCTTTTAACACGTCGAAGCGTTGCAAACGCATTCAGCGTGGGGCTTTTTTGCGCCATGCTGCCTATACCGTTTCAAATGGTAGTTGCAGCACTGGGGGCAAAATTTAGCCGTTGTAACTTGGCACTTTCGGTAGGGTTGGTGTGGATTACCAATCCACTTACCATGCCGGTTATTTTTTATTTTAATTATCGAATTGGCACGTTTCTGTTAGAAGCACCAGTGAGAGAGGCACCATCGCGTATATCCACGCGCTGGATTGCAGAACAAATGCACGACATCCTGCCACCGCTAATGCTTGGATCGTTAATTTCTGCCTTACTATTAGCCATGCTTGCCAATATCGTCATACGGCTAATTTGGCGCTGGCATGTTTCCCATCACTGGAAGCGCCGCCGCCTGAAGAGACGGCAGCGCCGGGCTTGTATTGAATCAGAGTTCGACGACTAACCCCCTAGGGTATTAGTCGCTGTTCTGCTCAATTAACCGCCCACTATCCAGCCTTAATACCCGATCCTGATGGGCAGCCAAACTGACATCATGAGTCACAATAACAAACGCGCAGGCACTCTCTTTAGCCAATTCATCCATAAGCGCTAAAATGGTACCTGCCGTGGTTTGATCAAGATTCCCGGTTGGCTCATCCATTAGCACAAGACGGGGATCTGTCACTAATGCACGGGCAATGGCCACCCGCTGACGCTCCCCTCCCGAAAGTTCGCCCGGTTTATGATCTGCTCGCGCTTTCATGCCCACTCGTTCGAGCAACTGCATAGCCCGCTGCTCCGCTGCCTTCTTAGACTGGCCACGAATAATTAACGGCAGCGCGGCGTTCTCTAGCGCAGTGAACTCAGCTAGCAAGTGATGAAACTGATAGACAAAGCCGATATAGCGGTTCCGAAAACGGCCTAATGCCGCTTCGTTAAGACCGGCTAACGGCTCACCAGCAATCACTACGCTACCAGCGCTAGGCCGATCAAGCCCTCCCAGCAGGTTTAACAGCGTTGTTTTACCCGAGCCTGAGCTCCCTACAATGGCAACACGCTCTCCAGCATGTACCTTAAGCTCAAGCTGATCTAATACGGTAAGATCTTGAGGGCCTTCGCTATATACCCGTGTCAGGCTGTTACATTCCAACATAACTGTGGTTGAGTGCTGGGTACTTGAGGTCATCGTTACTTCCTTATTCATAACGCAGTACATCGGCAGGCTGAACCCGAGCGGCCCGCCAAGCGGGATAAAGCGTCGAGAGGAAGGTCAGACCAAAGGCAGCGATGACAATATCACGCACATCACCCCACTGCAGTTGAGAGGGCAAGTCACTAATAAAGTAAACCCCGGCATCCAAGAACTGAATACCGAAAGTTGTTTCAAACCAACTGATCAAATCAGAGACAGTCAGTGCCAGGAGAACACCCACAGTAACGCCAATCGCAATACCTATCAGACCGATGGTGAGCCCTTGCACGATAAAAATCCCCATGATCGAACGTGGGGTGGCGCCTATGGTGCGTAAAATGGCAATATCCGCTCGCTTATCGGTCACTACCATCACTAGCGTAGACACTATATTAAATGCGGCAACGGCAATAATGACCGTAAGCAGCAGTGCAATCATGCGCTTTTCCATCTGAATCGCTTGAAATAGACTGCCATGGGAAGCAGTCCAATCCGTACCGCGGTACCCTGCGCCAAGTTCGTTAACAATCGCTTGCGTTTCACTGCCAGCCACGAACAGGTCATCTAGCTCCAGCCGTAGGCCACCCACCGCGTCGCCCAAGCGCGCTAACGTTTGCATATCTTCAATATTGGCATAGGCCAGATTAGCGTCTAAATCAGCGCCTACACTAAAGATACCGCTAACAGTGAATCGCTTGAGTCTTGGAAAAACCCCTGCGGGTGTAATCGATGCCTCTGGAACAAGTAGCGTGACGCGATCACCTACCCCAACGCCCAAGCGGCGTGCCAGCATAGACCCCAGCACTACGTGCCACTCACCAGGCACCAGATCAGAAAGCTGACCTTGGCGCATATGCTCACCAATAATCGACACTTGATCTTCCCAGTCTGGGTGAATGCCATTCACCATAGCGCCTTGGTTTCTGCCACCCGCTGAAAACATACCTTGCTGTTCAACATAGGGCGCTGCACCAATAACTCGCTCTCGCTCAACAAGCTGCTCTGCTAACGCCTGCCACTCAACTAACCCTGCTTGTGATTCAATTTTAGTGTGAGGCACCATGCCCAAAATTCGAGTACGCAGCTCGTGATCAAAACCATTCATCACCGACAGCACAAGTATCAGCACTGCCACGCCAAGCATTAACCCCAGCATTGAAGTTAGCGAAATAAATGAAATAAAGTGGTTCCGGCGTTTAGCGCGCACGTAGCGCAGCCCCACCAGAAAAGGCAAACGATCAAGCATGGCATCATTCCTTAGTAATAAGCGTCCATGGTACGGTTTTTTTAGCATGGGTGCATGTACGAACGCTGCGTTAGAGTAACAAGTCTGCCTAGCGTTCCCTCAAGCACGGTAACGCTTGCATGTTGCTAAGCGAGCCCCTAAATTGCGCCCATTCTGCTTGTCTTTAGGGCAAGGATTTTTTCGACTATTAAGAGCATTCGTGACGTTGGCTAACAAGACTTACCGTTTATTGCCCGAGTGGTCCCCCCAAGACGGCTTGCAACTGACTTGGCCCCGCCCAGACGGCGACTGGGCACCGCTGTTATCGCGCATCGAAGCAACACTTGAGCGTATCGTGATTGCCACGACACGCTATCAGCGCGTGTTAATCAGCGTTCCTGATGACACCACCCAGCATCGCTTGGCTGCGACGTTTGAGGCCTATGGCATTGCCCAACAACAACTGATGCTCATTGTCGCTCCCACGGATGACACTTGGGCCCGAGACCATGGGCCGATCACCGTGGTGGACGAAACGCAGCAGCCACTCATGCTGGATTACACGTTTACTGGCTGGGGCGGTAAATTTCCTGCCGAGCATGACAATCGCCTCACTCAGTGGCTGAACGATGCAGGGGTGTGGACCTGCCCCATCGCTCCACGCAGCATGGTGCTAGAAGGCGGCGCGATTGAAACCGACGGAGAGGGCACGCTGCTAACCACTGAAGCCTGCTTACTGAACCCCAACCGCAATCCGTCACTTTCGCGTACGGATGTTGAAGCCCAGTTAGCGGAAGATTTTGGCGTCGATCGAGTCCTATGGCTAGCCAATGGGCATCTTGAAGGTGACGATACTGACAGTCATGTTGATACGCTCGCGCGCTTTTGCAATCCCTCTACCATTGCGTATGTCCGCTGCGACGACCCGACTGATCCTCACTATCCAGCGCTAAACGCAATGGAGCAAGAGCTCATGGCGTTTCGCCAGCGCAACGGCGAGCCCTACCAGTTAATCGCCTTGCCGTGGCCACAGGCCTGCTTTGATCCTGAAGATGGTCATCGCCTCCCGGCTACCTATGCGAATTTTTTAATTATCAATAATGCCGTACTGGTGCCCACTTACGGCGATCCCGCCGACCTGGTCGCGCTGCAAGCGTTGAGTATTGCCTTTCCAGAACACACCCTGATTCCTATCGAGTGTAATAGCGTCATTCGCCAGCATGGCAGCCTTCACTGCTTAACCATGCAGCTACCGAAAGGCACCCTTGCCCCTGCGCTTAGTCAATCCTAAGGAGCCATCATGTCTAACAGCTTAACCGTCGGTGTTGTTCAACAGCCCGCGTGGCCAGATAAAGCACGTAGTCTTGCTGCCAGCGAAGCAGGCATACGCTCAGTTGCTAGCCAAGGCGCACAATTAGTGTTGCTTCAGGAGCTGCATGCCACGCACTACTTTTGCCAGTACGAAGACCCTGCACTGTTTGATTTGGCTGAACCACTAGACGGCCCTACTGGTAAGCACCTGGCCGAACTAGCCAAGGAGCTGAATATTGTGCTGGTGGGGTCGCTGTTTGAAAAGCGGGCGGCGGGGCTTTACCACAATACAGCCGTCGTTTATGACCGCGCAAAAGGACGTGTAGGACAGTACCGTAAAATGCACATCCCGGATGATCCGGCCTTTTACGAAAAGTTTTACTTTACCCCTGGTGATTCTGACGACGGACGTGGCCAAGGCTTCACGCCTATTGACACCTCTGTTGGGCGGCTAGGCATCCTGGTTTGTTGGGATCAATGGTACCCGGAAGCGGCACGCTTAATGGCACTAAGCGGTGCGGAGCTGCTTCTCTACCCCACGGCCATCGGCTGGGATCCAAGTGATGATGACGCTGAAAAAGCCCGTCAGAAAGATGCTTGGACAATTATACAGCGCTCCCATGGCGTCGCTAACGGGCTGCCCGTGCTGGTCGCTAACCGAGTCGGCTTTGAACCCGACCACTCTGGCGTTGGTAACGGCATTGCGTTTTGGGGAGGAAGCTTTGTATGCGGCCCACAGGGAGAAATGCTAGCGCATGCAGGTGAAGAGACGCAGCAATTAGTCGTCAACATCGATATGGCGCGTAGCGAGAACACTCGGCGTATTTGGCCTTATTTGCGCGACCGCCGCATTGATGCTTACGGTGACTTAACACGCCGCTATCGCGATTGATAAAAACATAGACGCCTGCTCTCATCGAAAGCAGGCGCAGCATTCAAAAAGCTAACGTGTGGCGATTGGCTTTACTTCCAAAAATCACGAATAGACGCAATTCCCTGAGCGCCAACAGCGCGTGCATGGTTAGCATCAAAACGTGTCATGCCACCCAGTGCAAACACCGGCATACCAGCTCGTTCCACTAGCTGCTGGAAGTCATGCCACCCCAGTGGCGCCACTTCAGGATGAGAAGGCGTAGTGCGCAACGGCGACAGCGTGACAAAATCACAACCCAACACCGCCGCCTGAGAAAGTTGCTTTTGATCGTGAGTCGACGCCGAGAGCCATTTATTTTCTGCAATCGGGCGACGCTCAAGGTCCATTAACCGTGCGCTGGTTAAATGAATACCGTCAGCATCAACAGCGTCAAGTAGTGCAGGCTCGCCATTCAGCAGCAGCTTTGCATCGTACTGACGGCAAAGGCGCAGCGCGCGCTCAGCACGGGCAATGTATGCCGCTTCATCAAGATTTTTTGCCCGCAGCTGTACGAGTCTGACACCGTCTTCACTAAGCGCTCTTTCTAACAAGCTATCGAAACGCTCTTCGTCAGCTTCTTCGCCGGTAATCAGATAATCGGTGGGCAACATCACCGCACGCAAAATAGGCAAGTTAGCGGCAGGGAAAGGATAGTTCACCAACTCTTCCATAGGCACCCAGCGCACAGCCTGCCCCTCACGGCCAAACGGCTCACCTGCAAACTCTTGGACTTGCCAAACATCTAGCAGGATGTGCTTATCAGGATACTCATGATGAACACGGATAAGAGGCCGGGCCCGTACAATCTCGACGCCAAGCTCTTCGTGAAGCTCACGCTTGAGACCTTCCAAGCCTGTTTCATAAGGCGCCAGCTTGCCCCCAGGAAACTCCCATAGGCCGCCTTGATCGACATTAGAGGGCCGACGCGCAATCAGCACCCGCTTCTGATCGGCGCTGATCATTGCAGCCGCCGCGACATGAACTCGTCGTTTTACCATTACACTCATTACGTCTTTACCCACTTTTTGCGCGCCGCCCTAACCAAAGACGACGCTATCTCGCTGCATTAGCACGTCACTGCAACTGTTTTTGGCTACTTTTCAGTGCACTTCAGCTACGGTAATCCGCGTTGATAGTCACATAGTCATGAGATAGGTCCGAGGTCCACACAGTGGCACTCTCTTCACCACGGCCCAAATTAATGCGAATGATGATCTCTTCCTGCGCCATGACGGCACTGCCCGCAGCCTCTGTATAACTGTCGGCACGGCCACCCTGTTCAACCAAGCGAACGCCACCCAAATCAATCACGACTTGGTTAACATCGAATGCCTCAACCGGCGCGCGCCCAACAGCGGCTAGAATACGCCCCCAGTTAGCATCAGAAGCGTAGAGCGCGGTTTTCACCAGCGGCGAGTGAGCAACGGTAAAAGCAACATCCAAGGCTTCCTGCCGAGTGGTCGCTTCATCCACCTGGAGCGTCACAAACTTAGTTGCCCCTTCGCCATCACGAATAATCGCTTGAGCAAGCTCGGTCATGACGCATTGCAGCGCATTGCGGAAAATGGCCACCTGCTCTTCGTTTTCGATGCGAGCGCCGGTACCTGTCGCTGCCAACATGCACGCATCGTTGGTTGATGTATCGCTATCGACAGTGATGCAGTTGAAGGAGTGATCTACCGTTTCACGTAACAAACTTGCTAACAACGGCTGTGCAATCGCCGCATCCGTTACTACAAAGCCCAACATGGTCGCCATATTAGGCTTAATCATGCCTGAACCTTTGGTAATACCGTTGATCGTGACCTGCTGATCGCCAATTGAAACGGTTGCCGTTGCGCCCTTGGCACGGGTATCCGTGGTTAGAATTCCCTCACCCGCTTGCTGCCATGCAAGGCTAGTATCCGTTAAGGAATTTAGCGCATGGGGCATACCGGCAAGCAGGCGCGTCATGGGCAGAGGTTCGCCAATCACGCCGGTTGAAAAGGGCAAGACCTGGCTTTTATCAACGCCCATTTGCTTAGCAAGCGCTTCACAGCTGGCATAAGCATCCTGCAAGCCTGATGCGCCAGTACCAGCATTGGCATTGCCAGTATTTACCAGCCAGTAGCGAGGCACACGCCCTGCGCTTGTACACGCTTCAAGATGCGCTTTCGCAACGACTACTGGGGCAGCACAAAACGCATTACGAGTAAAAACCCCAGCTACCGTGGCAGTTTCAGGTAGCTCAATCACCACAACATCACGGCGATCCGGCTTTTTAATACCTGCCATTGCACTACCCAGGCGCACCCCATTAAGGGGTGGCAATTCCGGAAAAGCAAGATTTCCCACCGCCATGTTTTTCTCCTTTGCGCTGAATTTCGCCACGCGTGATTAGCTTAGTTTTCCGCAGCACTGCTTATATTTTTTACCGGACCCACATGAGCACGGATCATTGCGCCCTACTTTCGGTCCTTCACGACGCAGCGGACGACCATCAGCCCCTGGCGCGTCCTGTGAAACATCGTCCTGCTGGGCGCTAGGGTCATCGTGGCGGCTTGCTGCTGTCGCACGTTCACGCACTGACTCTTCGCGGCGTTTTTGCTCTAACGCATCAACCTCTTCAGGCTGACGAACCTGAACGTGGCTTAAAATACGCGTAACGTCAGCTTTGATGTTCGTTAGCAGATGCTGGAACAACTCGAAGGACTCTCGCTTGTACTCTTGCTTAGGGTTCTTCTGGGCGTAACCACGCAAATGAATACCGCGACGCAAGTGATCCATCGACTGAAGATGCTCTTTCCAACGGGTATCCAATACCTGGAGCATGACTTGTTTTTCAAAACGACGAATCAACGTGGCACCAGCAGCCTCAATTTTGGCTTGATACGCATCGCGGTGCATCGTTTGTAAACGCTCACGCAGCTTCTCTTCACTGAAACGCTCATCCTCTGCCGCCCACTGCGTAACAGGAGCATCAAGATTGAATTCAGTTTTAAGATGCGCCTCTAACCCAGGCAAATCCCACTGCTCAGCCAAGCTCTGAGGTGGCACATAATCACTGATGGCATCTTCCATGACTTCTTCACGAATACCGATAACGGCGTCGGAAACCTCGTCAGCGGAAAGAATTTCATTACGCTGTTCGTAGATAACTCGACGCTGGTCGTTAGCGACATCATCGTATTCGAGCAACTGCTTGCGGATATCAAAGTTGCGCCCCTCTACTTTTTTCTGGGCGCGCTCGACAGCGTTAGACACCATCTTGTGCTCAATCGCCTCACCGCGCTCTAGCCCAAGAGCCAGCATCAAGCGCTTCACTCGGTCAGAACCAAACAAGCGCATCAAACTGTCTTCTAACGAGAGGAAGAAGCGTGTAGAGCCTGGGTCACCTTGACGTCCCGCACGGCCACGCAACTGGTTATCAATACGACGGGACTCATGGCGCTCAGAACCAATCACATGCAAGCCACCCGCTTCTAAAACACCATCATGACGCTTCTGCCACTCTGCCTTTAGAGCATCAATCTGTTCTTGAGTGGGATTCTGCAGCTTAGCTGCTTCTGCTTCCCAGTTCCCCCCCAGAACGATATCGGTACCACGACCCGCCATATTCGTTGCAATAGTAATGGCGCCAGGACGACCTGCTTGAGCGATGATTTCTGCTTCGCTTTGGTGCTGTTTAGCATTCAGCACATTAAACGCCAGGCCAGCTTCGCGCATAAGGCGAGCTAGGTACTCAGAGGTTTCAATCGATGCCGTACCGACGAGCACGGGGCGCCCTGCCTCGGTTTCGGCCCTCACATCTTTAATAATCGCTTCGTATTTCTCTTCCGCACTCAAATAAACCAAATCATTCAGATCTTTACGAGCAAGCGGTCGATTCGTTGGAATGACGACCACATCCAGGCCATAAATTTGCCGAAATTCGAACGCTTCGGTATCAGCGGTACCGGTCATACCTGCGAGCTTTTCATACAAACGGAAATAGTTCTGGAAAGTAGTCGATGCCAGTGTCTGGCTCTCTCGCTGAACCGTCACCCCTTCTTTCGCTTCAACCGCTTGGTGCAGCCCTTCTGACCAACGGCGTCCCGGCATACTACGCCCAGTATGCTCATCAACGATGACGACCTGGCCTTCAGACACGATGTAATCAACGTCTAAATGATAAAGATGCCGTGCGCGCAGCGCGGAATGCATATGCTGAAGCAAGTTTAGGTTTTGTGCGGCATAAAGCGATTCGCCCTCGCCCAACAGCCCTTCGGCACGCATTAGCTCTTCAACTTTGTTATGTCCCTGCTCGGTAAGCTCTACCTGCTTTTGTTTTTCATCAAGCAGGAAATCTCCCGTAACCGGCGCATCGCTGTCTTCAGAGGCTTCACCTTGCTCTAACTGTTGAGCCAGACGATTCACAATGCCATACAAATCAGTGTTTTCATCCACTGCGCCCGAGATAATTAACGGCGTACGGGCCTCATCAATTAAAATAGAGTCGACTTCATCGACAATGGCGTAATGCAGGCCACGCTGCACTTTATCCTCAAGCGAGAACGCCATGTTGTCGCGCAGATAGTCGAAACCAAACTCATTGTTAGTACCGTAAGTGATGTCACACTGATAGGCATGGCGCTTCTCTTCACCCGTTTGACCAGCATAGATAACGCCTACCGATAGCCCAAGGAACTCATACAAGGGCCGCATCCACTCAGCATCACGACGAGCAAGGTAGTCGTTCACGGTGACAACATGCACACCCTTGCTTGGCAGCGCATTTAAATAGACGGCAAGCGTCGCCACCAGGGTTTTACCCTCACCGGTTTTCATTTCCGCAATACGGCCACGATGCAACGTCATGCCACCGACCATCTGGACGTCAAAGTGGCGCATTTTCATTACCCGCTTACTGGCCTCTCGCACGACGGCAAATGCTTCAGGCAACAAACTATCAACAGACGCGCCTTCTGCTAATTTTTGACGGAGCAGCCCTGTTTTTTCCTGCAACTCAGCGTCACTCACCCCTTCAAGCGCCTGCTCTAAAACGTTAATACTGAGCACACTTTTTTGCATGCGTTTAACGTCGCGATCATTTTTAGAGCCAACAACTTTACGTAACAAATTATTAATCATGAAAGTTCCAAATCTTCACGAGCGCCCCATTCAGGCACGCCCTTTTATATAAGGCAAATAAGGGTAAATTTAGTAAACAGACAGCTGAGCTGGCGGACCACGAGGGGTCAGCACATCAATCGCGGCAACCAATCGACGTGGGATATGAAGAAAATAGCGGGAACCGTGCAAGACGACAGGATGGATGCGCGCTTTTTTTCGTACCCAGCGGCGCAGCGCACAGCGCTTCTTGGCGATCCATTCAGATTGGGCACGCAGCATCGCGGGCACCCAAAAACAGATGATGACGCCGCGCTCACCACTACGAAATGCATCTGAAGGATGTAAACTAGCAGGTAACAAACAGCTCACTAAGAGGCCTGCCAGCCACCAACGCGCTAGGCCATTTCGGCGTTGCCGCCGCGGCGAAGCAGACAAAACATCTGGCGTTGATGACATGCTGTGGACTGGCTCCCGAGCGTGTTAGGCTCTATCAATTAAAAGACAATACAGAACGCTGGTGACAACCGAGAGTGTGGCGCAGCCAGCAACGTTCCAGGAATCAAGTTAATGAGTATAAAGGTTAAGCGATCCCGCGCACAGCCCATTACCCAACTGCTGACTAAGTCGGGCAGCGCTGGACAGCTTATGCGACAGTCCCGCTTAATTGATCAGGCTCAGCGCCATTTACGCGCCCACCTTCCTGAAGCAATGCGTGAGCATATTTTCGTCGGGGGCTTTCGGGACGGACGATTGACGTTAATAAGTGGCCAAGCAAGCTGGTTAACGTGGTTACGCTATGAACAGCCGCGATTGCTAACCCTACTGCATCAGTTGCCAGGGTTTGAAAGCGTTACCGGCTTTACCCTGAAAGTGCGGCCCGTTCGGCCGATTGAAAGCCCCAAGCGCTACACGCGCATCCTCTCAGAAAACGCAGGAAAAACGCTAACTGAATGCGCTAAAGACACTGACAACCCCTCGCTTAGAAACGCCCTGGAGCGTCTTGCGGCGCATGCACCTAATCATTCAGATGACAAACATTCATAGCCACGCATTGCCAGCGCCAATACGCAAAAAAGCACCGCTTTAGCGGTGCTTTTTACTATTGCCACATGCCACTCACCCGCCCAACAAGCCTGCAATCTATGCCATTGCAGGTGCCGAGTAAGAGATAGGTGCAACCGCTTTGTCTTCTTCAAAGGTGACGATTTCATAGGCGTCGGGCTGCGCTAACAACTCGCGGCACAACCGATTGTTGAGCGCATGGCCTGATTTAACCCCCTGGAACTCACCAATCAAACTGTGGCCAAGTTGGTACAAATCACCAATAGCATCCAGCACTTTATGCTTGACGAACTCATCGTCATAGCGCAAGCCACCTTCGTTAACGATGCGGTAATCATCGACAACAATGGCATTGTCTAAGCTACCGCCAAGCGCAAGATTATTGGATCGCAAAAATTCCAGATCGCGCATAAACCCGAAGGTACGTGCACGAGAAACCTCTTTCACAAACGACGTTGTTGAAAAATCGATTAACGCGGTTTGTTTTTGTTGCTCAAATACAGGGTGATTAAAGTCGATTGAAAAGGAGACTTTAAACCCTTGATGAGGCAAAAAGACGGCTTCTTTGTCGCCATCACTGACGGCAACACGGCGCTTAATGCGGATAAATTGCTTAGGTGCATCTTGCTCTAAAATGCCCGCTGACTGAATTAAGAACACAAATGGACTGGCGCTGCCGTCCATGATAGGCACTTCAGGCGCACTTACATCGACATAGGCATTATCAATGCCCAATCCAGCAAATGCCGACATCAAATGTTCGACCGTCGCGACTTTCACACCGCGGTAAGAAAGCGCGGTGCATAATGTGGTGTCTTCCACCAATTCGGCACGAGCCGGCACGTGAACCACAGGCTCCAGGTCGGTCCGGATAAACACAATTCCGGTATTAGCTGGCGCCGGGCGCAAAGCCAAGTGGACTTTTTTGCCAGAGTGCAGACCCACTCCGGTGGCGCGAATGACGTTTTGTAATGTGCGTTGTCTGATCATGGGCAGTGGTCGAACTCTAATGACGGCGGTCACCGGCAAAAGTGCCGACAAGTACCGCTAGGGGAAAGAAAGTTAAGAAACAGTGTTCACTTTAACAGCAAACGAGCGTTTTAACCAATAAAACTCTCGTTTGCTGTTTCAATGACCCCGATAGCGTCAGTTAATCTGCCTGACGGCGTAAAAATGCGGGAATGTCCAAATAGTCATCTGCATCAGGGGCGCGACGCTTCTCGGCCCGAGGTTTCGCAGCGGGCTCAGGCGCTTCTTTACGCGCCGTTGCCTGCTGACGCATGACAGTTGGCTGTTGTAACTTGCGGTAATCTGAGGATGCTTCGGCAGCAGACCGACGCACTGGCTCACGTGAGGCAACTTTGCCTTTGTTACCATCCAGCCCAGCAGCCACCACGGTCACACGTAGCTCATCGGACATTTCCATGTCGATAGAGGTACCCACCACAATAGTTGCTTCCTGAGAAGCAAACTCTTGAACTGTAGCACCTACGTCATTGAACTCACCGATCGACAAGTCAGGGCCAGCAGTAATATTGACCAAGATACCGCGAGCACCATGCAGATCAATATCTTCAAGCAGCGGGCTACGAATGGCTTTTTCAGCCGCTTCGCGAGCACGATTCTCGCCAGTTGCTCCACCGGTACCCATCATCGCCATGCCCATTTCTGACATAACGGTGCGAACATCAGCAAAATCGACGTTAATAATGCCTGGGCTGGTAATCAGCTCTGCGATACCTTGAACGGCCCCCAACAACACATCGTTAGCAGCGCTAAAGGCGGTTAGCAGCGTGGCGTTCTTACCTAGCACAGAAAGCAGTTTTTCGTTGGGAATAGTGATCAACGAATCAACGTGCTCAGAAAGCTCTTTCATACCTTCTTCAGCGGCGCGCATGCGCTTCGGCCCTTCAAACGGGAAGGGGCGAGTTACCACGGCAACCGTCAAAATACCTAACTCTTTGGCAACCTGAGCAACAACAGGCGCACCGCCGGTACCTGTACCACCACCCATGCCAGCTGTGATGAATACCATATCTGCACCGGTTAATAACTCAGCGATGCGGTCACGGTCTTCCATGGCGGCTTGGCGGCCGACTTCAGGATTGGCACCGGCCCCAAGCCCCTTGGTGATTTCACCACCAAGCTGCAAGACTGTTTTTGCAGACACTCGCTTAAGCGCTTGAGCGTCGGTGTTAGCGCAGATAAACTCAACGCCTTCGATATTACTTTCGACCATGTGGTTGACCGCGTTGCCACCGCCACCGCCAACACCGACCACTTTGATGACCGCACTGCTCGAGGGTGCGTTATCTACCAATTCGAACATAAGCCCCGTCTCCTGAACCGCGCTTGCGGCCCTGTCAGAAATTTCCTTTGAACCAGCCTTTAATTCTTACCAGCGCCGATTGACCTTCCTTGATATCACGCCTGACGACTTCGTTGCGTCCTTTATGCGCAGCAACGACTTCCCCGTGGCTTTCTAGGCCTTGCCCATGTCGCGCTTCTTGCAATGCATAATGCAGTAAACCCACACCTGTTGCATAAATTGGATTGCGTACCACATCAGCCAACCCTTTGACATTTTGCGGACATGCAATACGAACAGGCATATGAAAAATCTCTTCTGCCAATTCGCTAACCCCTTCCATACGCGAGGTGCCACCAGTGAGCACAACACCAGCAGCCACCATATCTTCATAGCCACTACGGCGTAATTCGTCTCTCACCAACGTAAATAGTTCCTCGTAACGCGGCTCAACCACTTCAGCAAGTGCCTGTCGCGATAAATCACGAGCCGGACGATCTCCTACGCTGGGAACTTTAATCATTTCATCGCTTGCCGCCAGCTGTGTCAGTGCGCAAGCGTATTTAACTTTAATCTCTTCGGCATGCTGCGTTGGTGTGCGCAATGCCATTGCTATGTCATTAGTGACTTGGTCGCCCGCTATCGGTATAACGGCAGTATGGCGAATGGCACCTTCACTGAAAATGGCCATATCAGTGGTTCCCCCACCAATATCCACCATGCAAACGCCTAATTCTCGCTCGTCTTCGGTAAGCACCGCCATACTAGAAGCTAGCTGTTCAAGAATGATTGCGTCAACGTCCAGACCACATCGCCGAACACATTTCTCAATATTTTGAACGGCGTTCAATGCCGCTGTCACAAGGTGAACCTGCGCCTCTAAACGAACGCCTGACATTCCTAAAGGTTCACGGATACCACCTTGAGCATCGATTGAGAACTCTTGGGGCAATACATGTAATACACGCTGCCCTTCCGAGACCGCACGTGCGCGGGCTGAGTCAATAACGCGCTCGATATCGGATGGTGTGACTTCCCTTTCTTTAATAGCAACCACACCATCTGAGTTCATTGAACTGATATGGCTACCAGCAACGCCGACATAGACAGAATGAATATCACAACCAGCCATTAATTCCGCTTCTTCAACAGCACGCTGAATAGATTGCACGGTTGATTCGATATTAATGACCACACCGCGCTTCATGCCGCGTGATGGATGAGAGCCGATACCCGCTATCTCAATCCCGCCGTCATCGGTGGGTTGACCGACTATCGCGACGACTTTGGACGTTCCAATGTCCAGCCCGACAACCATATTGGATGCGTTGGGTGAGCCTGCCATGAGTCGGATAATCTCCTAGAAAAATTTTAAAAGAAACTTGTTAGTCGTAACTGCGCCAACATTGTTAAAACGGCGATACAAAATCACGCTGAATAACATTGACGGCTACCGTAATATCAAGCCAAATGCTGATCATGATTAAATAAAAAAGCCCATAAAAAAGCATCAGCTATAACATAGTATAGAAACAATACTGACAATACGACTAGCGCACGCCTACGATAATCGCCTTTGTGTGCGATTTAAACCCTATTCATGGCTTTTCGCTGTTGGCAACCACTTACATTTACCTACTTTTTGCACATTGTAAGTCGCTTATTACTCATCCTCTTCTGCAAAGTCACTTTCTCCGTGCCAGGCAACTGCAACCCCATTGGGGTAGCGCAAATCGATATAGCGAATATGCTCACCAACCTGAGCAAGCTCACGCTGCCACGATGCCGACAAACGAGCTAATCGGATTTCATGCTGACGTCTTCCTAACATTACCCAGGCACCATTACTTAACTGGAGCCGCCATGCACCACGGGGCTCTAGGCGTAATTGAGAAAGTGACAACGATAATCCCTGGAAATGAGGCGTTAAGCGGCGATAATAAGTAAGCACTTCTTCGCCACTTCCCGTCGGCCCAGCCAAATCAGGGAGCCCTTGAGGCACACCTAGTGGCGCAAACGCAAACGACTCACCTTTGGGGTTAAGTAGAAAATCATCGTTCCAGCGGGCCACTGGCGTTTGCTCTACCAGCTCAAATACAAGTGCATTTGGCCACTCTCTGGAAATTCTAACTTCATCCAGCCAGCCAATTTTCAATGCACGCCTACGTAGCTCACCTAAATCTGCCGAGAGCCAAGTTGCCTCTTGAACGAGTGGCGCTAGCTGAGTACGGAGGTAATCAGCACTCACATATTCCCACTCGCCACGAATAGACACACGCTCAATAGGCTTATCTAACCATAGCCATAAGGCACGCCCACCAGCACCTAGTAACAGTGCCAGCAATATGAGGCCTAACCACGCATTACGCTTCTTCATGAGCAGCTGCGTTGAACCGCAGTATTCAGTATACGCAACACCAACTGATCAAACTCTATGCCCGCATGCGCCGCCGCTTGAGGCACTAAACTATGATCCGTCATTCCTGGCACAGTATTAACTTCAATCAGCCAAAACTTGCCTATCGCATCGCGCATCACATCTACACGCCCCCAGCCTTCGCCACCTACAGCATCAAACGCTTTCTTGCATAGTTCTGCCAAGGCCTGCTCGTCACTAGATGCTAAGCCACTGGGCAGGTGATACTGAGTAGTGTTAGCAATGTATTTGGCTTCGTAATCATAAAAACCGCCTGGGACTTCGACACGAATTGCCGGCAACACGTCATTATCAAGCAGAGCAACGGTATACTCTTCACCTACAATGAACCGCTCAGCCATGACACGGGCGTCATAGTTCGCCGCCTCGTGATAGGCCGCTTCTAGTGCCTCCTGGCTTTTAACGATACTAATCCCCAGCGTGGAACCTTCGTGAACAGGCTTTACCATCATTGGTAAACCTAATTGCGACACCACCATAGACCAATCAGATGTCTCGCTGAGCATGATGCTTTGAGGGGTGGGTAGCCCTACGGCTTGCCAGACTTGCTTCGTACGCTGCTTATCCATTGCTAACGCTGACGCCAACACCCCACTGCCAGTGTAGGGCAGCCCTAAAAGCTCTAGCGCTCCCTGCAGCGTACCATCTTCGCCACCACGACCATGAAGAGCCACAAAAATAGCCGTTGGGGCAAGGCGTTCTAGCCCTACCAAACCCTCTTCTTTTGGATCATAGCCAATGGCATCGACACCTTGACGCTTTAACGCGTCAAGCACAGCCGCACCGCTTTTAAGCGACACTTCGCGCTCTGCTGAAGTACCACCATAAACAACAACAACGCGTGCCAAGGGGTCATTCAATGACATTGCTGTACTCATAGCTCTACCTTATCTAGCGATAATTTGGCATGCGCGAAACGAAGCGAAATACCACCCACATCACCAGCGCCTTGAGTAATAAAAATATCCCCAGGACGCAGCAGCTTGCTTAACAGCGCAGGTAGCTCCTGCTTATGCTCAACGAACAATGGATCGACTTCTCCTCGCTGACGAATAGACCCAGCAAGGGTGCGACCCTCCGCGCCTGGAATCACAGCTTCCCCAGCGCTATAAACATCCAATAGAACGAGCGTATCCACTTGAGAAAGCACACGAACGAAATCTTCATAAAGATCGCGGGTGCGACTGTAGCGATGCGGCTGGTACAACATGACCAATCGACGTTCGGGCCAACCTGCACGAACTGCCTGGATAACCATGTCAACTTCACGGGGGTGGTGTCCGTAATCGTCTACTAACATGATATCGCCATCAGCATTGGGGGCGCTGAAGTGGCCATGCACTTGAAAGCGGCGCCCTACACCGGCAAAACTTGCCAGCCCACGAAGAATGGCATCGTCACTTACCCCAGCATCCGTTGCTACAACAATCGCCGCCATCGCGTTT
Source organism: Halomonas sp. 3A7M (assembly GCF_014897875.1). Lineage (NCBI taxonomy): Bacteria > Pseudomonadati > Pseudomonadota > Gammaproteobacteria > Oceanospirillales > Halomonadaceae > Halomonas > Halomonas sp. 3A7M. Next base: position 168,023 of record NZ_JABUZD010000162.1, on the reverse strand, counting down.
AACGCATTGTGGCGACCGGGCATTGCTAGCCGAATAGCCAATGGAGCAGCTTCCCCAGGACGCACTGCGGTGAACGAGACTTCACCGCCTTGCTGAGTAAAGTCCACAATGCGGTAGTCAGCATCTTCATCGAAACCGTAGGTGACAAACTGACGTTTTACCTGGTCACGCATCGACCGAATGTTAGCGTCATCAATACACAGCACTGCCAGCCCGTAAAACGGCAAATTATGCAGAAACTCGATGAATGTGCTTTTTAAGCGCTCAAAATCCCCACCATAGGTCGCCATATGGTCTGCATCTATGTTCGTCACAATAGAGACCATTGGCTGCAGATGAAGAAACGACGCATCCGATTCATCTGCCTCAGCGACTAGATAATCACCCTCACCCAACCGAGCGTTAGCGCCAGCACTGGTAAGTTTTCCACCAATCACAAAGGTGGGATCCAATCCGCCTTCCGCCAGCAACGTTGCCGTCAAACTGGTTGTGGTCGTCTTTCCATGGGTTCCTGCGACAGCAATGCCATGGCGAAAGCGCATTAGTTCGGCCAGCATTTCAGCACGCCTAACCACGGGCACACGATGCTCATGAGCCCAACGGATTTCAGGATTTGTTGCATCAATGGCGCTGGAGACAACCACGACGTCAGCGCCTACCACATTCTCTTCAGCATGACCGATAGCAACGTTAACGCCACACTGTCGAAGGCGCTCAACAACAGTCGATGCCTTCATATCGCTACCGCTGACGCTGTAACCCTGATTTGCGAGCACTTCAGCGATTCCACACATACCTGCGCCACCGATGCCAACAAAGTGCAAACGCTTAATACGGCGCATACCAGGGCCGCTTGGACGGACACCCGAGTGCAACGCATTATTAATAGAGTCGGTCACGCAGTCTCTCCTTGTTTAACCAGCGCTAAACATCCCTTCGTAAGACGCTCAGTCGCCTCTAAGTAGGCCGCCTGGCGGGCTTTAGAAGCCATGCCTGACAAAACGCTAGGGACTAATAGCTCATCTAAATAGTGTGTTAATCGCTCGGGGGTCAGCTCAGACTGTGTGACACAAAGTGCTGCCCCGGCCTTTACTAAAACGTCAGCATTGACCCGCTGATGATCATCAACAGCAAATGGAAACGGCACTAGCAAGGCGGGCTTTGCAGCTGCGGCAAGCTCTGCCACTGTTAGCGCTCCGGCACGACAAACGACTAAATCGGCCCACTTATACGCAGCCGCCATATCGTCAATAAAGGGAGTAACATCCGCCACAATTCCATGCTCGACATAGGCGCTTGCCGTCGCCACATCTCGGTCTTTGCCCGCTTGATGGCGAACATCAGGGCGTCGCTCTGGCGGCAAGCCCGCCAGCCCGGGCGGTAAACGCTCATTCAGTGCGACCGCTCCTAGCGAACCACCAACAACTAATAACCGCAGCGGGCGAACGGCCAGTTCAGAAGCACTCCTTGGATGCTCACCCAGTGCAGCAATATCTTCTCGCACCGGATTGCCAATCACTTCTGCCTTGTCACCAAAAGCCTCAGCAAACGCCGCGTATGTGCGAGTCGCCAATTTTGAGAGCACTTTATTGGTCAGCCCAGCAATAGCATTTTGTTCATGTATCACCAATGGCACCCTGGAAAGCCACGCTGCCAGCCCACCTGGGCCACTGGCAAACCCGCCTAACCCAACCACCACATCAGGATTGAAGCGGCGAATTACCTTTCGAGCTTGCAGTACGGCTTGGGAAAGGTTCAGCGGTGCCTTCAGCCAGCCAGTTACTCCGTTGCCACGCAGACCGCTTATGTCGATGGTATGAAGCGTAATACCTGCTTCTGGTACTAGGCGATTTTCGATCCCTCTTGGGCTTCCCAGCCACTCAACGTCGACATTGTGGGCTTTGAGCGAACGTGCTAGCGAAAGCGCCGGAATAACATGACCTCCGGTACCTCCTGCCATAATTAAAATGCGTCGACGTGCGTTCGTCGTCACAAACAACTCCTTGAGTAGTTACGGTAACCGAGGTTCATGGCGTGATTTATAGGGTGTCGATACACGACGCGGACGGTGACGCGTCTCCGCATCTACGCGCAACAACAAGCCAATCATCATACCGGTTACCAATAAACTTGAACCGCCATAGCTAATCAACGGCAATGTTAGCCCTTTCGTTGGCAACAGCCCCGAGCTTACCGCCATATTAATAAATGCCTGAGCTGCGATAACGAAACCTATGCCATAGCTGACATAGGCACCAAATAAATGGCCTGCCAATTCTGCACGACGACCAATCAACATTGCCCTGGTAATGAGCAAGGTAAATAGCAGTACAACGAGAATGGCCCCCATCATGCCGAGTTCTTCTGCGATGACAGCAAAAATAAAGTCGGTGTGAGCTTCAGGCAGGTAGTGAAGTTTTTGAACACTATTACCTAAACCAGTACCGGTCACATGCCCACGACCGAAAGCAATCAGCGCCTGAGTAAGCTGATAGCCAGTGGCAAACTGATCAGCCCATGGGTCCAAAAAGCTCGTCCACCGCGCTAATCGGTAAGGCTCCATAACGACCATCATGACGGCGCCAACAGCCAATACGCCACCACTACCAAATAGCAGGGTAAGTGAAGCGCCGCTCATCATTAACATACCAATAACGCACACGGTATATACCACCATGCCGCCAAAATCGGGAGCAAGAAAAAGCAGCCCCGCCGGAACGGCAAGCACCGCTAAAGGTCGCCACATACTGAATGCCCGTTGGCGTAGGTCATAGGTAAAGCGGGACATGAAAGCCGCCATGTAAAAAATCAAACCGATTTTTCCAAGCTCGGAAACTTGCAGGCTAGGCAAGGGACCAGGTAGTGAAATCCAGCGTTTACTGCCGTTAACTTCCTGACCAACCACGAGCACCAGCACTAGCATGATGATGCTCACTAGCAAAATCAGCGCTGCGTTTTGCCGCCATGCTTCCAAAGGAACACACAGCATAAAAAAACAAGCCAATATAGCCAGAAATAGAAAAATGCCATGCTGCCGAGAGTAGTGATAGGTATTTTCAAGCAGACCTACCGATGCCGAACTTACCATCACCCAGCCTAACCCAGCTAACGCTACGGCGGCGACGATCAACCACACATCGGAGGGTAAATGCCGCGTTGTCAAAGTATCGCGGATACGCTGCACTCGACTCATAACCTCTCTCCTGAGTGATTATGCTGTTTATGCTTCTGCTCAACCCAATCCCGAAAGGCATCGCCTCTCGCCTGGTAATTGACAAACTGATCTAGGCTTGCGCAGGCGGGTGACAGCAATACACAGTCGCCGGGTTCAGCTATTTCCCAGGCCACTTCCATCGCTTGAGTTAAATCGTTGACTAGATGCACTGGAACAGCAGATGAGATAGCGGCCTCAAGACGGCGTGCGTCAGCACCAAATAGCACCGCAGTTTTAGCGCTCTCTGCCAGAGGCATCGCCAGAGGGGTAAAGTCAGCACCTTTGCCGACACCACCGGCCAATAATATTACTTTCCCTGTCAGCGATGCGCTGATGCCTTGAATGGCGGCCAGCGTAGCGCCAACGTTAGTACCTTTTGAATCATTCACCCACATAACGTCATTGATACGAGCGATTACTTCACTACGATGGGGCAGCCCCTTAAAAGCAGTTAATGCTTGGCACATCGGTGCTTTTGCGAAGCCCAACGCCTTACCCATTGCCAAGGCTGCTAGTGCATTGGCATAGTTATGCCGCCCTGCCATGCTGAGAGCTGCTGTGCCAAGCCAAGCAGTATCACCTTGGAACAGCGTTAACTCGCCCCCTTTTTCAACTACCCCCCAGTCATTACCTGCGGGTGCGAAGGCCGTAAAACGCTCTACATGATCAACAGGCGACTCTGGCCAAGTGAGCGCATCATCCGCGTTGACAATGACTGATTGCGCACCGCGAAAAATACGCTGCTTAGCGCGGCGGTAACCCACCATATCTCCATGACGATCTAAGTGATCTTCACAGAGGTTTAAAAAAGCAGCCGCTTTAGCACCCAAATGAGGCGTTGTTTCCAGCTGAAAGCTTGAGAGTTCAAGGATGTAAAGCTCGGCATCAGGGCATTCAGCTAATAAATCCAATGCAGCCGTACCCAAATTGCCACCCACCGCAGCTTTAACACCAGCCACTCTAGCCATCTCGCCGAGTAATGTCGTAACAGTTGACTTGGCATTAGAGCCAGTAATAGCGGCGATCGGCGCATTCACCGCGCGAACAAACAAAGCAATCTCACCTACCAGTACGGGCTCCCCCGTTGCTGGATTATAACGCTCTAGCAAGCCATCAAGCCCTGGCGAATGAGGATCGACACCAGGGCTGACCACCACTTCGTAGGCATCTGTAAAATCAAGCGCCGTTAACGGACCACAATAAACCTCAACATTGGGGTTTTCGTTCTGAAAAGCGTGTAGCCCCGGAGGCTCGGCTCGCGTATCTGCCACCATAAATGGCACGCCTTGACGCGCCAAATGCCGACAAATAGCTTGCCCAGAAATTCCCAGGCCAATAACAACGGTGATTCCATTTGCGACTCGCACGATGACCGGCTCCTTTGTGCATCACGCTAATAGTGGCAACACTGCCGCTATTACTTTGCTAATCATCGAACTTTAAGCGTAGCCAACCCTAACAGCACCAGTACGACGGTAATAATCCAGAAACGCACAATGACCCGCGGCTCTGGCCAACCTTTCAACTCGTAGTGGTGATGCAACGGCGCCATACGGAAAATACGCCGACCGGTAAGCTTATAAGAGCCAACTTGAAGAATCACCGAGACCGTTTCAAGTACAAAGATACCGCCCATAATAAACAGCACAATTTCTTGGCGCACAATAACGGCGACAACGCCTAGCGCGGCACCTAGCGCCAGCGCCCCTACATCACCCATAAACACTTGAGCGGGATAAGTGTTGAACCACAAGAAGCCCAGGCCCGCACCAGCAATAGTGGCACAGAAAACAGCCAATTCGCCGGTCCCATGAATAAAAGGAATATGTAAATAGTTGGCAAACACAGCATTCCCGCTTGCATAGGCAAATACGGACAAGCCCATCGCCACCAGCACAGTGGGCATGATCGCTAGGCCATCAAGGCCATCCGTGAGATTGACTGCGTTAGAGCTGCCAACGATCACAAAATAGGTCAACACGATATAGAACACGCCAAGCGGCAACGCGACATCTTTAAACATCGGGATCAATAAGCTAGTTTCAGCCGGTGTCGCGGCCGTGAGATAAAGCACCAATGCAGCGCCAATACCCACCACCGACTGCCAGAAATACTTCCAACGAGCGGGTAATCCACGCGGGTTCTTTTCAACAACCTTGCGATAATCGTCGACCCAGCCAATAGCCCCGAAGCCTAATGTGACCAGCAGCACCACCCAAACATAATGATTGGTTAAATCGCCCCAGACCAGCGTGCTGATAGCAATAGCCAACAATATCATTGCCCCACCCATCGTGGGCGTACCTGCTTTAGACAAATGAGATTGAGGGCCATCATCACGAATTGCTTGGCCAATCTGGCCTTCCACTAACCGGCGTATAACCCAGGGCCCAAGCCACAGGCATAGCATGAGGGCCGTTAACGCTGCGAGAATGACACGTAAGGTTAAATAGTTAAAAACTTGGAAAGTAGACTGATATTGGGCTAGAAAATTCGCCAGGTGAAGTAACATGAACGGCGCTTACCTTGTTTCATCCGCACGTAGCGCAGCAATGACATTTTCCATGCCTGCACTACGCGATCCTTTCACCAACAGTGTGGTGTTAGGCGGCAGAGTATTAATAACATGACGCACTAGCGTCTCGTGGTCGTCAAAATGCAGCCCGCGACCGAAGGCTTCACTTGCTGAACGGGCGGCATCACCAAAAGTCAGTAATGTATCGATACCCAGTGACGCAGCGTAATGACCAATCTCAGTATGTAGGGCATGAGACTCGTTGCCCAGCTCCCCCATTGCGCCAAGCGCGCACCAGCGCGGTGAAGGAAAGTTCGCTAACGCATCCAACGCCGCTTTCACAGCACCAGGATTTGCATTGTACGTGTCGTCTAACAACGTCGTATTGCGCACACCGGGCACGATGCTTAACCTACCTGATAATGAGGACAATTCGCATAGCCCCGTCACTACTTGCTCTGGTGTAACACCTAATGCGAGAGCCGCTGCAGCAGCCGCCAAAGCATTACTCACATTATGCTTACCAATCAAGGGCAGCTGGACGTCACCCAGGATTTGGCCACGTTCAACAAGCGTAAAAGCATACCGCCCCAAAGAGTCACACGAAAGTGCGGACGCGTGAACGTCCGCATCGCCATGAAAGCCGTAGCTTACAACTTTCTTGCTTCCCGCACAGGCTGACCAAAATTCAAAGTAGTCGTCATCGCGGTTTAGCACCGCAATACCATCTTCCACTAGCCCGGCTAATATTTCGCTTTTGGCTTGGGCAATTTGCCCCATACCGCCAAACTCTCCAACATGCGCGCCTGTTACATTGGTAATGATGGCGACATTAGGGGAGGTCAACTGGCTGGTCCAGGCAATTTCGCCCAAATGATTAGCCCCTAGCTCAATCACACCTGCCTGATGGTGCGTTGCTAAACGCAGCAACGTCAGCGGCGCACCAATATCATTGTTTAAGTTGCCCTCGGTAGCAAGCACACCACCCAATGGCGAAAGTAGCGCGGCCGTCATCTCTTTAACGGTTGTTTTACCGCTGTTGCCGGTGACAGCCACCAGCGGCAGCTCACAATGCTCACGCCAAGCCCGGGCCAGCAGGCCAAGGCCCAAACGCGTGTCTGCGCATACCAGCTGAGGAAGCAAACTGCTTACCGGGCGCTCAACCAGAGCAGCTGCAGCGCCTTTCTCAAGCGCCTGCTCAATAAAATCATGGCCATCAAAACGCGGCCCCTTCAAAGCCACAAACAGACAGCCCGGCACAATATGACGCGTATCGGTAATGACCGCCGTCACCGACAACTGGCATAAAGCTTGCGGGACAGAAAGTTTTAGCGCTGAAGCAATACTAGCTAACGACCAGTTCATCACATGGCAGCCCTAAGTTTGAAGGCTTTTATCACTTGTTCGCTATCTTGGTAGTCATGACGCACGTTACCAATGTGCTGATAGGCCTCATGCCCTTTTCCGGCCACCAAGATAACGTCCTGGGGATCAGCCTGCTGAACCGCATGACAAATCGCCTGACTACGATCACCTATTTCCGTAAAGGCAGCCGCAGCAGAAAAACCCGACATAATTTGTTGGCGAATTTGCTCGGCAGACTCCGTACGCGGATTATCGTCAGTAACGATCACGTGGTCAGCTCGCTGCTCCGCTACAGCAGCCATTTCTGCTCGCTTTCCCGTATCACGCTCACCACCACAACCGAACAGGCACCACAGCTTTCCGGTGCTCCCTAAATGCTCTTTCAGCGCTTCGAGAGCATTAGCTAATGCATCCGGCGTGTGGGCATAGTCGATAACAACGCTGGGCGCATTAACCTCGCGGTATAACGCCATACGCCCAGGCACTGGGCCCAACTCAGTTGCCGACTCAAACAACTGCTCTAAAGGCTCGCCCAATCCATAAAGCGCACTAATGGCTAACAGCACATTGTCTAGGTTAAACCGCCCCATCAAACCAAGATTAAGCGTTTTCTCACCTTCCGGCGTAGCAACAAGAGCCTGTTGACCATGCTCATGGGGATGCCAACCAATCACGCGCAGCGTCACTACTACATCGTCGCCTACTGCCAAAACACGCACACGGCTATCACAGCCTGCCAACATTAGCCGCGCAAGAGGATCATTTGCATTGACGACCGCAAGCAAAAGCTCAGAACGCCGGAACAACTTTGCTTTTGCAGCGGCATAAGCCGCCATACTGCCATGGTAATCAAGGTGATCTCGCGTCAGGTTGGTGAATACGCCTGCGGCGACGTTCACTGCGTCTAAACGGCGTTGCTCAAGGGCATGTGAAGAAGCTTCAAGCGCCACACGCTTCACTCCCTGGTTAGCCAAATCAGCCAAGGTTTCTTGCATTGCCAATGAGCCAGGCGTAGTAAGGCCTGTGTCGACCAATTGGCCAAGGCGACCAACACCTAATGTCCCAATCACCCCAGCAGGCTTGCCAAGCAGTTCACTTAACGCTGCTATATAATGGGTAACAGAGCTTTTCCCATTGGTGCCCGTCACCCCAATCACCTGAAGGTCTTTAGGAACAGAAAACAGTGTGCGACCTAGCTCGCCAAGTCGCATAGACAGATGCGGCAAATAAAGTATTTGCCCGTCCAGTGAAACACCACCTTCTCTTGTATGCGCCAAAACGAGTGACGCACCTGCCGCCACTGCTTGATCAACAAACTCATAACCATCACGCTGACTACCAGGGACAGCCACAAATACATCACCCATCGCTAACTTACGTGTATCCGTCACTAAGCGAAGCTGCTCTGGCAATTTAGGCAGCTCCTTAGGTAACACGGCGTTGGGCCAAACCTGCTTTAGCGCTATCCATAGACTTTCTGGGGACAACCTCATGCAATCTCCTTTGCTACTCGACCTCATGATCGGGTGGCACGTCCAGCAAACGTAGGGCATTACCTGTCACGCTAGAGAACACCGGAGCAGCCACTGCGCCACCATAAAATTGGCCAGCGCGGGGGTGGTCAATCATAACGACGGTAACAATACGCGGGTCGGAAATAGGCGCAATCCCCGCAAAAACACTGCGGTAAGCATCGGTGGTATAACCTTGCTGCCCTATTTTACGCACCGTGCCTGTTTTCCCCCCCACACGATAGCCTTCAACCTGCGCTCGGCGCCCACCGGTATAGGCGGCGACCGACGTTTCTAAAATATTCAGCAAATCATTAGCCACTGTGGGCGATATAGCAGGACTCCCCTGGGGAGGCTCAGAAAGCCTCAACAGCGAGGGCGGTAAACGCACGCCATCATTGGCGAGCGCTGTGTAAGCACTGGCCAATTGAACGGCTGAAACAGAGAGACCGTAACCATAGGAGAGCGTTGCTCGTTCACTTCGAGACCAGCGAACCGGCGCTGGCAAACTGCCTGTCGCCTCACCAGGAAAGCCGGTTCCTGGTGCTTGCCCAAGGCCTAGCTGATTGTATTTTTCCCAAATGGCCGTATCACTTAGCTGCAGCGCTAAACGAGACATACCAACGTTTGAAGATTTTTGTAGAATCCCCGCTAAATCTAAATCGCCATAATTACGGAAGTCTCGGATAGTGAACTGATCCAGGCGCATCCAGCCTGGCGAGGTATCAACGACAGCATCGCGATCTACAACACCACTTTCCAGTATTGCAGCCATCGCCAAAGGCTTCATAACAGACCCAGGTTCAAACACATCAACCAGTGCCTGGTTGCGTAAACCTCGCGGATCTAACCCAGCGCGGTTATTCGGGTTGTAAGAAGGCAAGTTAGCCATTGCTAACACTTCCCCTGTGCGCGCATCGAGCATTACCAACGCCCCACCGTCTGCCTCATGCTCAGCGACAGCAGCACGCAATTCACGGTAGGCCATATATTGAATACGCTGATCAATCGACAGCGTTAACTCACCACCAGGTTGCGCTTCACGAATAACACCCAGCTCACGAACTAACCGACCGCGTCGATCCTTTAAGACTCGGCGTTGTCCAGGATGCCCCGCCAAATAGGGCTGATAAGAGAGCTCCAGTCCCTCTTGACCCACATCATCCACATTGGTAACACCCAGCAACTGCGCCGCCACTTCACCGGCGGGATAATAACGTTTGTATTCACGCTGCTGATAAACACCAGGCGTACGTAAATCCAATATACGTTGGGCCGCATCTGGCGTCATTTGACGACGAAGGTACATAAACTCTCGACTGCTATATCGAGAGACACGAGATTCAAAGTCATCGAGCGACATGCCTAAAGCTTGCGCCAGCATTACTCGCTGAATGGCATCGGTAGGTAGCTCTTGAGGATTCGCCCAAAGTGTCACAACAGGCGTAGAAACAGCCAGAGGTTCACCATTACGATCAGTGATCATACCGCGGTGTGCGGGTATTGCCTCATGGCGCAGCGTACGGGCATCACCCTGGCTCTGTAAAAACGGGCGATCAATTACCTGAAGCAGCGTAATCCTGCCGACTAAAATGGCCGACGCCACCATCACAACAATGAGAATAAATAAAAAGCGTCCGCCAGCTAACGGCGGCGCAATAGGCATTTGACGGGATATCCCTCCCCGACTTTCGCGCTTCATGGTCGAATCACCTCGACATCATTCACATCGGGAATGCGCATTTCAAGCCGTTCCGTAGCAATTTGCTCTACACGGGCCGGAGTAGACCACGCCCCCTCTTCCAATAGCAGCTGTCCCCACTCGGTTTGCAGCTGATTTTTTTCCTGCTCTAACTGCTGTAGCTGCGCATACTGCACTCGCGTCATATGCGTGGTGGCAACCACTAAACCACCGGTAACGACACACGCTAAGAACAGCGCAACAAGGATAACCGGCCAAGCTCGAAAACGTAGCTTGAAAGGCCATTCGGTGCGCAGCGTTGACGCCCAACGCTCTATCCGATCCATGCTCATGATCACACTCGTTTACGGGCGGCTCGCATGACGGCACTGCGCGCCCGGGGGTTAGCGTCTACCTCTTCGTCACTTGGGCGTATTCCTTTACCCAAGGCTTCAAGACGGCGATTTAGCTGATCATCGCGAATCGGCACGCCCCGTGGCAAGTGCGTATCACCCCGCACATGATGACGAATGAAGCGTTTTACACGACGATCTTCAAGCGAGTGGAAGCTAATCACAACCAGATGCCCCCCAGGAGCCAACACTTCCAATGCCCCCTCAAGCGCTGCATCCAGTTGATCGAGCTCACCATTTAAATAAATACGCAGCCCCTGAAACGCTTTGGTCGCTGGGTGACGGCCCTTTTCCCAAGCAGGGTGAGCCTCTTTCAATACCTCGGCCAAGTCAACAGTGTGCGTAAAAGGCTTTTCCACACGTCGCGTAACAACAGCACGCGCCAAGCGCTTTGCGTAACGCTCTTCACCATAGGTTTTAAACACATTGGCAATATCACTTTCGCTAGCCCGGGCTAAAAACGCGGCTGCACTCTCTCCTTGGGTAGGATCCATACGCATATCAAGAGGACCGTTGCGCATAAAGCTAAAGCCACGCTCTGGATCATCTAACTGCGGGGAAGAAACACCAATATCTAGCAATACCCCTGAAAGCTTTCCGTAAACCCCTTGCTCTTGTGCATATTCAACTAACCGAGCGAACTCTCGCTGCGTTATGTCGAAACGAGGATCATCGATATCTTTAGCGGCTGCTATTGCTTGAGGGTCACGATCCATGGCCATTAAACGACCTTGTTCGCTCAAGCGCGAAAGAATAACGCGGGAGTGCCCGCCTCGCCCAAACGTGCCGTCTAAATAAATACCATCGGGATTATGAACAAGTGTATCTACCGCCCCTTCTAGTAAGACGCTGGTGTGGCGAAAATGGGAAGTAACCTGGTCAGCGTCAGGAGAAGGCATGTTAATCTCACACAGTGTTAAGAAAGATGCGAACGGCGCACCTTTTATGGAAATGGGGAGTCGGCCGATAAGCCGGGTTCTGTCGTGGACAGTCATTCCTCTAGGCGCTGCGTCACCACAGCGCTCAAGCAACCTACCCGGATCCAGCGCGGGCCACGCCATTGGATCCCTATTTGGTCTTGCTCCGAGTGGGGTTTACCATGCCACGCACTGTTGCCAGGCGCGCGGTGCGCTCTTACCGCACCCTTTCACCCTTACCAGCCTCGAAAGGCTTAGGCGGTCTACTCTCTGCTGCACTTTCCGTCGGCTTACGCCGCCCAGGCGTTACCTGGCACTCTGCCCTATGGAGCCCGGACTTTCCTCCCCCAACACACTTTTACAAGTGTATTAGCGGCGACTGTCTGGCCAACTCCGGCGGCAAGCATACCAGCGCCCCGCCGTCGCCTCAATGCCCACCTTTCAATGCTTGCAATCTTGCGTACCATTCCTGCTTTCGGCCGCCTAGCATTTTTGCAGCAACGGCTGCCCCCTGCTTGACGCCAACACCCTCTGCTAGCATTGCTTTAAGCAGCTCATCAGCAGTAATAGATTGCTCATCGCTTTGAACAACGGGCGCCGCCCCAGCGATCATTACGACAAATTCTCCACGACCTTGGTTAGGGTCTTGCTTAAGCTGATCAAGCAATGAGGAAGGCGAACCCTGCAAAAAAGTCTCATACGTTTTGGTCAATTCTCGCGCCAGAACAACCGCTCGCTCAGGCATTTGCTCACATAACGATTCGAGCGTGTGCTCAATACGGTGAGGTGACTCGTAAAAAACCAACGTTTCTTCTCGAGACTGCCATTTTTCAAGCGCTTGCCGTCGCGCACTCGGCTTAGACGGCAAAAACCCACCAAATGTAAACCTATCAGTCGGCAATCCGGCCGCTGAAAGCGCACTGACTAGCGCACAAGGCCCAGGAAGCGGCACCACCTGCCTACCCCGCAATCGCAACTCTCTTACCAATACGAACCCCGGGTCACATATAAGCGGCGTTCCCGCATCACTAATTAGGGCAACATTTTCCCCCGCCATTAAGTAACTATCCAGCGTATCGACACGCCGTGCTTCATTATGCTCATGCAGTGAGAGCATCGGCTTATTAATGCCCAAATGCGCTAACAAGCGACCGCTGTGGCGTGTATCCTCCGCAGCAATACGTGATACCTCCGCTAATACCCGAGCAGCGCGTGGCGATAAGTCTTCCAAATTCCCAATTGGTGTTGCAACCACGTACAATATACCCGGATGCTGGTGTGTCATCGTGACTCCCGATTTGTTAATAGCCTGCACTGACGGTGCGCCATGCTTGTGCAATGATAAATTTATCCGCTCATCGAGCGACGGCAGCGCAAATGGAAACTAAGGAAGGATACATGAAACAGTCAATACGTGGATTACTAGCCACTGCCTTCATGGCGCTTCTGATTACAGGGTGCGCTATGCAATCCCCAAGCGTGGTTGACCGCGCCCCTGATCAGGATGCTAGCCGATTACTTAGTCAAGCAGAGCAGCAAGCGCCTGAACAAGCTGCCAAGACGCGACTGGAAGCGGCTAATATCCTCGCCAGACAAGGACAACGCGAAAATGCTTTTGACGCAGCCGATGCGGTTGATGAAAACATGCTTTCAGAATCGGATCGGGTGCGCTGGGCAATGCTTTTCTCTGAACTTGCTCGCGGCATGGACGATCCCCGCGCAGTCCTCCGCGCGACCCAGGTGCTTGACGACGAACTGCCTATGCAAGCAAACCAGCAAGAAACCCTTGCAGAACGGCAGCAGTGGGCACGTCAAGCCTTGGATCAAACTGAATATACGAAAGTATCCATACCTGAATTAGAGGGTGTCGAAATACGCCGCATAGCAGTGGCATTACCAGAATCTGGCCCACTAAGCAGTGTGGCTAACGCTATCGCTTCTGCCATGCGCCGTCACCACGATTTGCGCGGAGATAATGTACAGCTTAATTTCATCAATGCGTCTCAATATTCATTAGATGAAATTTACCAACGTGCACAGCAAATGAACGCTCAACTTTTGATTGGTCCAATTGACAAAGGCCAAGTCACCCAACTTGAGCAGCGCGATAGTGTACCACTACCGACGCTGGCTCTGAACTATGGCAACAGCGCAAGCAATCAAGCATCTCAACTGCTTCAGTATGGTTTATCTGCTGAAGATGAAGCCCGCCAAGCAGCTCGCCGCGCCTTTCAGGACGGCCATCGTCAAATGTCTATCATGGTGCCCGACAATGCCTGGGGACGGCGCGTCGGTGAAGCTTTCTGGAATGAGTGGCAAAGCCAAGGCGGTGAAATCACCAATGCCGTCCGCTATAACCCTAGCAGCGCCGTAGCTAACGCCGTCAAAACAGCCCTAAATGTCAGCGGCGATCGTGCCCGCCTGGGGAACATTGATGCACTATTCTTACTGGCACTTCCCGAATACGCACGCCAAGTGCCGCCCACCATGGACTACTACTACGCCCCCAACCTGCCTATTTATGCCACCTCCCACCTCCATGAAGGGCGCCTACAGACACGCTTAGATCAAGACCTAAATGATGTAATGTTTATCGATATTCCCTGGCAAATCCCTGACGCAGCGGTTGGCGGGGAAGAGGCGCTGCCCTTTTATTCGACGTACGCAGAGCTTCGCAACGAGTCAGACCCTTCAATGTTTCGCCTAATGGCAATGGGCGTGGATGCTTACGAACTTGGCATCCGCCTATCAGACTTATCAGCCCTTGACGGCATGAATGGAAGCACTGGTACGCTTCGCCTATCAGGTGATGGCAGGGTTTCTCGAGAACTACCGTGGGCGAAATTCCAAAATGGCGTGCCTTCGCCCATTTTGATTCCTGGCCTACTGAACGATGACCAATAGTTATCAGAATCCCAATACTCCGCAAACAGCGCGGACACGGGGCGCAGCCATTGAGCAACTAGCCGCTCAATGGCTGCAGCAACATGGCTTAACGCTTGTCACTAGCAATCATCACGTTAAAGGCGGTGAGCTTGATCTTGTGATGAAAGACCAGGACATCCTGGTCTTTATCGAGGTCAAACATCGCACCACTACTCGTTACGGCCACCCCTTAGAGACCGTCACTGCACAGAAGCGCCACCGCTTAATACGAGCAGCCAAGCTCTATATCGCTCGGCATGCTGTTTCAAGTCCGTGTCGCTTTGATATCCTAGCGATCACAGGCACGCCTCCCGCGCTTGAATTCCAGTGGGAAAAAGCGGCTTTTGATGCTTACTGATACTTTTACCTAGGATGCCCTAATGGACTTTCAATCACGCATACTTAATCACTTTAACGCCAGCATAGATACGAAGACATATGCCAGCGAAGTGCTGCCGCCTTTCATCGAAGTCGCCAGCCAAATGATGGTTCAGTGCTTAGTTAACGAAGGTAAAGTTCTCGCCTGCGGCAATGGCGGCAGCGCAGGCGATAGCCAGCACTTTTCGTCCGAGCTATTGAATCGTTTTGAACGTGAGCGCCCCAGCCTACCCGCACTAGCACTGACAACCGACACTTCAACGCTGACCTCGATCGCCAACGACTACAGTTATAATGAAGTGTTTTCCAAGCAGATCAGGGCGCTAGGCCAGCCCGGTGATGTCTTATTAGCCATTTCCACCAGCGGCAACTCAGCTAATATCGTTCAAGCTATCCAAGCGGCCCATGACCGCGACATGACGGTAGTCGCGCTAACGGGCAGAGATGGCGGCGATATGGCGTCATTACTAGGCCAGGATGACTGTGAGATTCGCGTTCCAGCAACATCCACTGCACGCATTCAAGAGGTTCACCTACTCGTCATCCACTGCTTATGTGATTTAATTGACGAGCAGCTCTTTGGCGGAGTCGACTAAATAGTCAGCACCAAACAAATTAAACTGAGCAGATTAAACTGCACAGACACAATCAAACGGGTAGATTAATACCTACTGACTTTACATTTTGAAAGGAGTCATCGCCATGGCCCTACGCTATTCTTTATACAAACTGATTGCCGTTGCGACACTAAGCGTTATTTTACTAACTGGATGTGCTAATAACGCGGCATCTAACCCTTCCAACTATGGTCAGCGCAGCAGTGATGTCGAAGCCATTGACACAACCATTGAACGTGAAGCGCCACGTGCGCTGGAGCGCTCAGACGCCCGCTTGAGAGATGCACGCATTAGAGCACATAGCTATAACGGCTCATTACTTCTGGTAGGGCAAGTGCCTAGCGAGGAACTGCGTAATAAAGCAGGTGAAGTCGCCAGCTCTCTACGCGGCGTAGACCAAGTACATAACGAACTCAGTATTGCTGCAAACCTACCCGCTAGCCAACGCCTAAACGATACCTGGCTAACCACCAATGTCATGAGCCAACTCGCCACTAATGACCGCATCGACTCATCAAAGCTAAAAATCACCACAGAAAACGCGACGGTGTATCTGATGGGCATGGTAACTCGAGATGAAGGCAACCGAATTGCTAACGCGGTATCAGCGGTTGGCGGCATTCAGCGAATCGTTAAAGTCTTTGACTATATGGATTGATTAACACACCGCCATAAAAAAACCTCGTCCTCGGCTTTTCACCGAGACGAGGTTTTTTATTCATCAACTGCTTGCTAAGAAAAACCGACGCTCAAAAGCACAAGTTAACAACTTAGCTAAAAACCACGCTACTTAACCACGCGTAGCGTTGGTTTTTTCTTAGCCTTCTTAGACGGCAGTGCAGAAACGTCACCCTCTTTTTCAGGAACAGGCTCTGTTACCGTTAACTCAGGCTTGGACGATTCGTCAAAAGTGTCTGAAAAATCGCCATCCAGTTCGGCATCATCAAACTCTGCCGCATCCAGCTCTGGCTCATGCCCAAACACCATACCAGCACCATTTTCACGAGCGTAGATCGCGATAAGCGCAGGCGTAGGAATCATTACCTGCATAGGCTGGCCACCAAAGCGAGCGTTAAACCCCATGGCCTGATTTTCCATAAACAGGTCACGCACAGCGGTCGGCGCTACATTCAACACAATTTGTCCATTTTGAACAAACTGGCGCGGTACTTCCACGCCAGGCTGAGTAGCATCAACCACCACATAAGGCGTCAACTCATTATCCAACAACCACTCATAGAGAGCTCGGGCGAGATAGGGACGGCTCGATTTCATAAGACTCCCTCCTCCTGACAAATATGCCCCTTACCTGATTAAGGAGAAGAGGCAGTATGAATTCAAGCGCGCATCTCTTTTTCACGCTCGTTTAAAGATGCTTTAAACGCTTCACGTTCGAATACTCGCGACATATAGCCCAACAGAGGCTTTACCTGCTTCTCAGGCAACTCAATATTCAGCTCAGGCAAACGCCATAAAATCGGCGCTAAACAGCAGTCTACAAGCGTAAACTCCTCACTCATAAAGTAAGGCATATCTTCAAAGATAGGCGAAATCCCAATGAGGCTTTCGCGCAGTTCTTTACGCGCTTTTTCCGCTTCTTTTTTACCGCCTGTGCGTATCTGCTCCAGCATTGGGCACCACTCGCGCTCAATACGATGCATCCACAAACGACTTTGCGCCCGCGCCACCGGATAAACGGGCAGCAGAGGAGGATGAGGGAAACGCTCATCCAGATACTCCATCATGACCTTAGACTCATAGAGCACTAAGTCACGATCTAGCAGCGTAGGCACGCTGTTGTACGGGTTGAGGTCTGCTAACTCTTCAGGTGGACGCTCATCGCTGACATCAACGATATCAACCGCCACCCCCTTTTCAGCCAGAACAATGCGCACACGATGACTAAAATGATCATCATTACCAGAGTAAAAGATCATCGACGACCGCTTGGCCACAACACCCATGAAAGCATCCTCGCATCAAAACAATCTTTGATAATAACACGCCAGCGCTAGCTTATGGGATGGTAACCCGCTTTGCATTACGACTGACTAGATAAACAAAGGGCGCACGGCTTCCGCCGTGCGCCCGACATGCCGCTCATCACTTAATAATTAGTGAACATCTCGCCAGTACTCACGCTTAAGCAAGTAGGCAATCACACCAAAAATGAAAATGAAGATCAGCACTTTAGGTGCTAACGCCTGAGCTTGAAGCTTGGAGGGCTCACCCACATAAGCTAGGAAGTTAGTAAGATCATACACTGCTTCCTCAAACTCAGCAGGCTCCATGGAACCTGGCTGAGTCACTTGCAGCACATCACAAGACTGGTACTTACCCGACAAAGGATCGGGTGACTGCCCCGCCACCGGATGATCCGTTTCCGAACACACCAGCTCTTGTACGCCTTGCAGAGGCTCCAACACGTTAGGCATCGCTACCAGGTCAAATACCGTGTTGTTAACACCAGTGGGGCGGCTCGGATCTTTGTAGAAGCTAAGCAGATAAGAGTAGATCCAATCCGTTCCACGCACACGCGTCTTGAGCGATAGATCCGGAGGCGGCGCACCAAACCAACCCTCCGCATCACCACTGTTCATGGCATTATGCATTTGGTCGTTGTAGCCCAAATCCGACGAGAAAATCAGATTTTCTTCAACCAAATCCTGCGGCATCCCCAAATCGTCAGCCGCACGAGCAAAGCGCTGATACTGAAGTGAGTGGCAGCCCATGCAGTAGTTAACATAGAGCTTCATGCCATTTTGCAGCGAGGCTTGATCATGCAGATCAGGCTCCATCGAGTGCGGGACACTCGCACCACCGGCAGCCATCGCAGTTACTGGCACTAACGCGAAAAGGAGTCCCAAAAGATACTTTTTCATTAGCCAGTCACCCTTTCCGGAACGGGTTTAGTCTTCTCCAGCTTGGTGTAGAACGGCATCAAGACAAAGAAGGCGAAATAAATCACGGTGCACGCCTGGGCTAGCAGCGTCCTGCCCTCTGTCGATGGCAACACACCCAAAACACCAAGGATGACAAAGCTGATAGCAAACAGCGTCAGCATGGTTTTCGACATCCAGCCTTTATAGCGCATTGAGCGCACCGGACTACGATCCAGCCAGGGCAGAACGAACAATATTGCAATCGCAGCCCCCATAAAGATAACACCGAGGAACTTAGCGTCTAAGCCGAACACTGAGAAAGTGATTGCGCGAAGAATGGCATAGAAAGGCGTCATATACCAAACGGGCGCGATGTGATCAGGCGTTTGTAGCGGGTTAGCTTGATCAAAGTTTGGCTTTTCAATAAAGTAGCCGCCGCCTTCTGGGAAGTAGAACACCACTACACAGAAAACAAACAGGAAGACCGCAATACCCACCAAGTCTTTTACCGTGTAGTAAGGATGGAAGGGAATCCCATCCAACGGCACGCCCGCCTCATCTTTCTTCTGCTTAATATCAATACCGTCAGGGTTATTTGAACCCACTTCGTGTAGCGCAATAATATGCAGCACGACGAGCGCTAAAATAACGATTGGCAGAGCAACCACATGCAGTGCAAAGAAACGGTTGAGGGTAATGCCTGAAATCAGGAAGTCACCACGCACCCACTGCGCCAGATCAGGGCCAATGCCAGGAATCGCTGAGAACAACGAAATAATAACCTGAGCACCCCAGTAAGACATCTGACCCCATGGCAACAAATAGCCCATAAAGGCTTCTGCCATTAGCACCAGATAAATCGTCATACCAAACACCCACACTAATTCGCGAGGCGCTTTGTAGGAACCATACAAGAGGCCACGGAACATATGCAGATAGACGACAAGAAAGAAGGCCGAAGCGCCGGTGGTGTGCATATAGCGAATCAGCCACCCCCACTCCACATCACGCATAATATATTCGACAGAATCGAATGCACCTTCAGCAGAGGGGTTAAAGCTCATGGTTAACCAAACCCCGGTCAAGATTTGGTTAACCAACGCCAGCAGCGCTAATGAGCCAAAGAAATACCAAAAGTTAAAGTTTTTAGGCGCGTAATATTTGGAAAGATGCTCTTGCCACATCTGAGTAGCAGGGAAGCGATCATCTACCCAACGCATGAGGCCCTTTTCCGCCTTGGCTTTATTCGGATTACCCATCAGGCAGCCTCCTCATCTTCGCCAACGACAATAATGTCATCACTCTCAAAGCGGTAGGGTGGAACCTCAAGGTTGATCGGCGCAGGTACGTTATTGAATACGCGACCGGCCAAGTCAAAGCGAGAGCCATGACATGGACAGAAGAAACCACCCGGCCAATTCTCCACACCCACCCCCTCGGCATTCGGTTCAGGTCGGAACAGAGGCGAACAACCCAAGTGCGTGCAAATACCAATCAACACGCCTATTTCCGGCTTGATAGAGCGCAAACCACCCTGGATATACGCTGGCTGCTGCGGCACTTCCGAATCAGGATCCGCTAAACTGTCGCTCCCTAACGCCTCAGTTCGCTCGATCATTTCAGGCGTACGATTAATAATCCAAATCGGCCGACCGCGCCACTCAACGGTCATACGCTGCCCAGGCTCAAGCTTCGATATATCAGCTTGAACAGGCGCACCTGCCGCTCTTGCCCTGGCACTAGGCTGCCAAGAAGCCACAAAGGGGACCGCAACCCCGACAGCGCCCACCGCCCCCACAACGGAGGTGGCGCCTACAAGGAAACGGCGCCGACCTTTGTTTACGCCGTTATCTGCCATTTCTGGTTTCTCCCATCAGCTTACCCGTTCCGCCGCAAAGGCGTCTTGCGACGACGAATATCAAATACGCTCTATGTTAAAAAAACAAAGCGCTCTGCACAAGAACAACCGCCCGTGACCATGGTGGTATAAGCGTTATAATTTTTTGATATTCCAATAAAAAGCGCCCAGGTCTTTGACCTGGGCGCTTTTGCCGCATAGCGTAAAATTAACGCTTAGAGAACTGCGGACGACGACGTGCTTTACGCAGACCGACTTTCTTACGCTCAACTTGACGGGCATCGCGGGTTACATAACCAGCGGCGCGCAACGTTGGACGCAGATCTTCATTGTAGTTCATCAGGGCGCGAGTGATACCGTGACGAATGGCACCTGCTTGAGAGGAGCCGCCGCCGCCAGCAACAGTGACGAATATGTCAAACTGATTCAGCGTTTCAGTCAACTCAAGCGGCTGACGAACAACCATACGACCAGTTACGCGACCAAAATACAGGTCAAGATCTTTATCGTTGACAGTAATTTTGCCAGAGCCCGGCTTCATAAACACGCGAGCGGTGGAAGTCTTGCGGCGCCCGGTACCGTAATACTGCTGTGTCATGGCGAAGATTTCCTCAGATGTTCAGTTCAAGCGGCTGTTGGGCAGCATGCGGATGCTCGGCACCGGCGTACACTTTTAATTTTGAGTACATGGCGCGACCCAAAGGACCTTTCGGCAACATACCTTTAACGGCAGACTCAATAATGCGCTCAGGGGCATGATCAAGCATTTTGTCGAATGTCATAGAGCGCAGACCGCCCGGGTAACCAGTATGGCGGTAGTAGGTTTTAGCCTTCGCCTTGTTGCCGGTTACATGGACTTTTTCAGCGTTGATAACAACAATGTAATCGCCAGTATCAACGTGAGGAGTAAATTCGGGCTTATGCTTGCCACGCAGGCGGCGAGCAATCTCGGTTGCCAGACGACCGAGCGTTTTGTCCGTAGCGTCGACTACGTACCAGTCGCGCTGGACGGACTGCGGCTTAGCACTGAACGTCTTCATGGATAAAATCACCAGATTAAGTGTGTTGGGTAGCTTACACCGCTACGTAAGCGATGAAGCACCATCCCTATTTTTTTTGGTTGCCAGAAAAAACCAGCAACATGCAGCGAGGCGGCATTCTACAGCAAGCATCACCGTAAGTTAAGTACCGCCACTCTTTTTTATTGATATCGCTCTTATTGATATTATTCTTGCTTGCAGCGTATTTATCGGCGCACCCGATACTAAGGCTTATGAGGTAGCGCTAAATACTCTTTAGACTGCATTTCCTGCAGACGCGACAGCGTCCGCTGAAATTCAAAGGTCAGCTTGCCATCGCGATACAGCGCTTCAATTGGCACCTCTGCCGACATCAACAGCTTAACCCCGCGATCATAAAACTCGTCAACCATATTAATAAAGCGGCGAGCCTGATCGTCTGTTTTTGCATTCATCTGAGTGACGTTAGATACCAAAACTGTATGAAATTCTCTGGCAAGCTCAATGTAATCATTCTGGCTACGCGGCCCATCACAGAGTTCGACAAATTCAAACCATGCCACATCGTCGTGGAGTCGGCGCGTCTTTAAAATGCGATGATTAATCTCAAGAGGCGCCCCCTCCTCACCCTCATGGCCGGCTATCTCTCTGAAACTTCTGCTTAGCTCCTGCTCGGCCGCTTTATCAAGCGGTGCATGAAAAATCTCAGCCCGCTCTAGGGCACGCAAACGGTAGTCAACACCAGAATCGACGTTGACGACCTCGCAGTGACGATTCACTAGCTCAATGGCGGGAACAAACCGTGCGCGCTGCAACCCATCTTTGTAAAGGTCGTCCGGCACTATATTTGATGTCGCCACCAACACCACGCCACGCTCAAACAGCGCCTCAAGCAAATTTGCCAAGATCATTGCATCGGTAATATCTTTGACAAAAAACTCATCAAAGCAGATGACGCGTGCCTCAGCAGCGAACTTGCCAGCAATCAGCGTCAATGGGTTCTTTTCGCCCTTATAGTGAGTCAACTCATTGTGGACACGCTGCATAAATCGATGAAAGTGGGTGCGCATTTTTTCAGGGAACGGCAGCGCCTCGTAGAAAGTATCGACTAGATACGTTTTCCCACGCCCCACACCTCCCCAAAAGTAGAGCCCCTTAACGTCAGGCAGCACTGGCACGCCGGCACTGACCTTTTTACCCAGCAGCCCGGCAACTTTTGCCTTTAACCCTTTGTTAGCAACGACGGCTTTAGGAGCACTAGCGGGCCTGGCTAGCAGCTCATCATAAAGGCGCTGAAGATGCTTAACCGCCTGCTCTTGAGCAGGGTCGTACTGGAAATCGTCACGCTTTAAGTCTTCCTGATACCGCGCAAAAGGCGTTAATCGGCTCGCCTGCTCGCTGTCTTGACGTGCAGATAATGATGACATCAACTCGCTCCCACAGCACACATCGTGAACGGAACTGTGACGTTGTAAGAACACAGCCTGCCCAAATAAAAAAACAATATTATACGCTGCATAATAACTAAGCGCATGAGCGGATTGACCCAACCGACGGATACGCGCCTATAATGGTCACGCTTTGTTAAGCTGTTTGTTAAACTATTTGCCAAACCCCGCCATGCGCTTGGTGGCGTGCATCATCTCTAGGGAGAATACTGTGGAAGCAAGCTCGCCATTCACTTTTGCGATTATCGGTCTCGTTATTGGATTTGTTATCGGCTTGGCGTGTTATCGCCTGTTCAGCAAAAGCCAACGTGACCACGCCACACTAAAGCAGGCTTTGCTTGAGCGTGAACATCAAATAGCCGAGCTTAAGAAAGGCATGGGAAGCCACCTCACTGGCATCCAGCAGCACATCATTAATATTCGCCAGGAGACTGATCGGCTAGAACAGCAAATAGACAGCGAAGCTGCTGAATGGAAACTGGAAACGGCCATCACACCTTCCACAAACAAACTCGCGCCTAACACAGAGGACGAAGGTGATGTTAACACTCCGCGTGATTATGCAGATGGCAAAAGCGGTACGTTATCCGAAGACTTTGGCCTAAAAGGCAGCTTGAAAGAACATGATGCGCCTGCCCCGCAACCTCCGCGTTATTAATAATTAACAAGATCAAAGCATCCGCATAGCCAACCGATGCGGATGCTTTGCACAAATTAGCGCTAGGCGGGATTATCGATATCGACAAATCGATGCTCTACATCATACTCACTCGCCAACCACTCACCCAGCGCCTGAACACCAAAACGCTCAGTAGCATGGTGACCAGCAGCAATGTAATGAATACCCATCTCTCTAGCCAAGTGCGTCGTGCGCTCTGATATTTCCCCAGACACGAAAACTTGCGCCCCTGCATCGTAAGCCGCCGTAATCATGTCTTGAGCACCTCCAGTGCACCATGCGATCCGCTCCACAGAGCCAACTAAAGGCGACTCGACCACTAAAGGCGCTCGATGGAGCACTGCAGCCAATTGACTGCCCAGTTCTGCAACGCTTAGCGGCTCAGCTAATCGGCCGGACCATAACAGTCCTTCACCAAGCTCACCATCAATGCATCCCTCGACCTTCCACCCCAGACGCTTGGCCAGCTCGGCATTATTGCCAAACGCGGCATGCGCATCTAACGGCAAGTGGTAAGCCAGCAAGCTCATTTCGTTATCCAGCAGCGTTTTAATTCGCTTCTGCTTCATGCCGGTAATGGCTACCGGTTCATTTTTCCAGAAATAACCATGGTGCACTAACACCATGTCCGCTCGCCAAGCGACCGCCTCCTCCAATAACGCCTGACATGCCGTCACCCCTGACATCACCCGCGTTACAGTGTCACGCCCCTCCACCTGAAGGCCGTTAACGGTAAAATCTTTAAATTGCGATGAGCGCAATTGATGGTCGCAAGCAGCAACTAGTTGGTCGCGATGGATCACACTGACTCCTTAACCGATTAACAGGCTATCGTGAGGAACATCTCAATAAAGTGTTACGATGGAACTATTGTAAATCTCGCTTCGCGTTATCGCGAACCTCGCGACCATTTAGACTATCACCCGCTGAGGAAATTTCGCATGCACCGCTCTGTGCTGCCCTATATATGGCCAATTATCACCGGGCTATTGCTCGCCGCCTTGGTGCTACTTGCTTTCCCAGAGTATTTGCCCAACCCGTTTCGGCAAACGCCACCCGCAACGGTCGAACCCCCCTCTTCGCTGGTGCCTACTAGCGGAGAGCCGGCAGCTAATCGACCTGCCCCCGAGATTCGCCAAGCAGAGCCGCTCAACCGCAACCAAGGGCCTGCAAGCTACTCCAACGCCGTTAATCAAGCGGCGCCAGCCGTCGTCAACATCTATTCATCACGCATTGTTGAACGCGATCAGCATCCATTGATGTCCGATCCTTTTTTCCAGCAGTTCTTCAGCGGCGACGATGCAACCACGCATCAGCGAATGCTATCGAGCTTGGGCTCTGGCGTTATTGTCAGCCATGACGGCTACGTGCTAACCAATCACCATGTCATTAATGGCGCCGATCAAATACAGGTAGCACTTCGCGATGGTCGGGAAACACTTGCCGAGGTAATTGGCACTGACCCAGAAAGCGACCTTGCCGTTTTACGCATTACCCTTGATGACTTACCGGTAATCGAGCTTGCTGACTCAGAACAGGTAGCCGTGGGTGATGTAGCACTCGCTATCGGCAATCCTTTCGGTGTTGGGCAAACCGTTACCATGGGCATTATTAGCGCGACGGGGCGCAGCCACTTAGGTTTAAATGCCTACGAGGACTTCATTCAAACAGACGCCGCGATAAATCCAGGCAATTCCGGGGGCGCATTAGTCAACCCTGACGGCGCTTTAGTGGGCATTAATACGGCTATCTTCTCACGGTCAGGGGGATCACAAGGGATTGGTTTCGCGATTCCAGCCAACCTTGCCCACAGCATCTTGAATGAACTGGTTACCCGCGGTCGCGTCATACGCGGCTGGCTAGGCATAGAAGCACAAGCACTCTCCCGCGAGCTGGCCGCATCGTTTGGGTTAAGAACCCCTCAAGGCGTGATCGTCGCTGGCGTCGTGAAAGACGGACCTGCCGCTAAAGCAGGCTTACAGCCCGGCGATGTTCTGCTGTCTATTGACGGTCAAGTGATTTTGGATGCTCGGGTAACAATGAGCGCGATTGCTTCCATTCCACCCGGCACAAAACTACCGCTGACGATCGTACGAAGCGGTGAGCGTATGGACATGACACTGGAAGTAGGTGAACGGCCGGTACCCATTAATGCTACGTCAGGAGAGCATCAGAGCGACTCGTAAGTCGCTCTGATGGTTATCGGTGCTTGTTCAGACGGCGCCTTCTCAGGCAATGCTCAATCGTTAATACGATACTCCGCCGAACGAGCATGGGCCGTCAGCGATTCGCCCCGGGCAAGTACAGAGGCTATTTTACCAAGCTCAGACGCACCACTAGGCGAGCACTGAATAATGGAGGAGCGTTTCTGGAAATCATAAACCCCCAGTGGCGATGAAAAACGGGCTGTTCCAGACGTGGGCAGCACATGATTCGGCCCTGCACAATAGTCACCCAGAGCTTCCGAAGTATGCCGCCCCATGAAGATAGCCCCAGCGTGACGCACGTCATCAAGCCAGTCACTAGGCGCCTCGACAGAAAGTTCAAGGTGCTCCGGTGCGATACGATTGATCAACTCAATGGCTTCGGCTTGATCTTGGCAGAGAATCAATGCACCACGACGTTGCAGTGAAGCACGGGCAATATCTTCCCGCTCCAGCGTCGGCAATAATCGCTCAATTGAAGCCTCAACGGCATCCAGGTGATCAGCCTTCCAACTAACAAAAATCGCCTGGGCATCCTCATCGTGTTCAGCCTGAGAGAATAAGTCCATTGCCAACCAATCTGGGTCTGTTTGGCCGTCAGACACCACCATGATTTCAGAGGGACCGGCAATCATATCAATACCAACTTGACCAAATACCGCGCGCTTAGCAGTCGCTACGTAGATATTTCCAGGCCCTACGATTTTATCTACCCGCGGAACGCTTTCAGTGCCATAAGCAAGCGCCGCGACCGCCTGTGCGCCACCAATCGTGAACACATAATCGACGCCCGCCAGATGCGCAGCTGCCAGCACAAGATCATTCAGCACACCGTCCGGAGTCGGCACAACCATCACAATCTCGCGCACACCAGCCACATTGGCAGGGATAGCATTCATCAATACCGATGAAGGATAAGCGGCTTTCCCGCCTGGCACATAAATACCTGCGCGGTCCAGCGGGGTAACCTTTTGGCCCAGCACCGTTCCATCAGCCTCTTCGTACTGCCACGAGCTTGGCTTCTGGCGCTCATGATAACGCTTAATACGCTCAGCAGCGGCTGACAGCGCATTGCGCTGCTCAGCAGGCAGACCGTCAAAGGCCTTTTTCAGCTGCTCAGGAGATAGGCGTAGCTGCTCCATACTCTCGGCTGACAGGCGGTCAAAGCGATTGGTCGCCTCAACCACCGCACTGTCACCTCGCCGTTTAACATCTGCCAATATCTCTTCAACACGAGCCTGTACTGCCTTATCAGACACCCCTTCCCAATCCAGCAGCGCGTCTAAATGCTGATGGAATGCCCCATCAACAGTCGAGAGACGGGCAATGGTGGCTGTGGACTTATCGCTCATGGTAAACCTCGTGTCATTCAATAGGCTGAGTCTGACGCTTTTTAACCGCACTTTCCAGGCGGGCTAACAATGGCTTAATACGATCATGCTTCATGGTCATGGCGGCTTTATTAACCACCAGGCGGGTACTGATATGGGCAATGAGCTCACGAGGCTCCATGCCATTGGCGCGTAGCGTATTGCCGGTATCCACGATATCAACAATTTCATCGGCCAAATTCATCAGCGGAGCAAGTTCCATCGCCCCATAGAGCTTGATCACTTCGGCTTGAATACCCTGCTCCGCATAGTAACGCCTCGCTACGTTTACAAACTTAGTAGCTACACGACGACGCGCTTCAGCTGGCAACTGCCCCGTCACACCAGCAGTCATCAGCTTGCAACGAGCGATATCCAGATCTAGGGGCTCGTATAGACCTTCAGCCCCATGCTCAAGCAGAACGTCTTTACCCGCAATGCCCACATCTGCGGCACCCAGCTGCACATAGGTCGGCACATCGGTTGCCCGTATAATCACCAACTTTACATCTGGCAAATTAGTATCAAACAGCAGTTTACGGCTTTTACCCAAATCTTCTGCCGGGGTAATCCCCGCATCCGCCAACAGCGGCAGCGTTTCGTCCAGAATACGCCCTTTTGAAAGGGCCAAAATCAGTTGCTTACTCATTATTTAGGCCAATGGTTAATAACATGGCTTAGCCAGGAATACGGCGAATGCGCGCACCCAGCAGCTGTAATTTTTCCTCAATGCACTCATAACCACGATCGATATGATAAATACGATCTACAAGCGTTTCGCCTTCAGCCATCATTGCCGCGATCACCAATGATGCTGACGCACGAAGGTCAGTAGCCATTACCGGCGCACCTGAAAGCTTTTCTACGCCTTCAATCAGTGCCGTATTACCTTCAAGGGCAATATTCGCCCCCATCCGGTTTAGCTCTTGTACGTGCATAAAGCGGTTTTCAAAGATGGTTTCCACTACCCGGGAATGCCCCTCGGCGACAGCATTCATCGCCACAAACTGGGCCTGCATATCGGTAGGAAATGCAGGATAGGGCGCAGTGCGAATATTAACCGCTTTTGGACGCTTGCCATGCATATCCAACGCGATCCAATCATCGCCACTGGTAATCTCAGCACCGGCTTCTTCAAGCTTCGCAAGCACCGCTTCTAAAATATCGGCACGAGTGCGCTTCACTTTCACGCGACCACCCGTCATGGCAGCGGCCACCAGGAAAGTACCCGTTTCAATACGATCAGGCATGACATCGTGCTCACAGCCATGCAGAGATGCGACACCTTCGATCACGATGGTGTCTGTACCATGCCCACGAATATTAGCCCCCATCTTGATCAAACACTCGGCGAGATCGACAATTTCCGGCTCGCGCGCAGCATTTTCAAGAATAGTAGTGCCATCAGCGAGCGTTGCCGCCATCAACAGATTTTCAGTACCCGTTACCGTCACTGTATCAAAGAAGATAGTCGCCCCTTTCAAGCGTCCATCAACTCGGGCACGAATATAACCCGCTTCAACGCGGATCTCTGCGCCCATCGCCTCAAGACCACGAATATGCAAGTCCACCGGACGTGAACCAATTGCGCACCCGCCTGGAAGAGAAACATCTGCCTTACCGAAATGTGCTAACAACGGGCCTAACACCAGAATGGAGGCGCGCATCTTCTTAACGAGTTCATAGGGAGCATGACACTGCGTTACCTGAGAGCCGTCAAGCTGGATACTGAGCTTCTCTCCCATCACCGGCTCAACGCCCATCCGCCCTAGCAGCTCCAGCGTCGTAGTGATGTCCTGCAAATGAGGCAAATTACCAATAATGACCGGACCATCTGCCAAAAGGCTGGCACACAAAATTGGCAACGCCGCATTCTTAGCGCCACTCACCCACACTTCGCCATCTACCGACCCATTGCCGGTAATGATTAATTTATCCATAGAGAAGCCGCTACTATGCGTTTTCCGGTGCAGTTTGCCACTGCGCCGGAGTAAACGTTTTGATACTAATGGCGTGCAGAGCGCCGGATGCAATTTCGTCATTTAGCGCCGCATAGACCAGCTGCTGACGCTTTACAGGAGAAAGACCTTCAAAAGCTTCGCCAACTGCGATCACCTGAAAATTGCAGCCTTCACCCTGGATATGAAAATCACATCCACCGATGCGGGACTCAAGCAGTGCTTTTACCTCGTTGGGTTGCATAAGACAGGAAACTCCTTTGGGTCATTAAACTAGGTGGTTGAAATAGGGGGTCGTTGAATTAGAGAGGAACAGGGGGAACATGATAAAGAAAAGCGGCACGCTTGGCGATGCCAGACGAACACTCACGCTTCAGCGTTGGGCGAACCTATTAGCGCATCGAGCTCAGCGAGCGACGTTAAACGCTCAAGCGGAGCAGACAATGCAATCGAGGTAACGACAATACCTAGCGAGTGACACGCACGCAGCCATTCAAACAGAACGCTAATCGCCGCGCTACTTGCTTTTGAAACGTCTGAAAAATCGAGGACAACATCAGTTAACCGAGCACTTTCAAGCCACTTAACGCCTGCAGCGGCCACATCGGCCGCTGCATTGACATTGAGATCACCCTGAACCGCCAGCGCGCAAGACTGCGCAATCAGCGAAACATGGGGCGTAGATAACAGCGTCGTCACGCGTTGCCCCCTTGCTCAAGCTCGTCGACACCAATTTCGGGTGACCAGCTACGAATGACGGCATCGTAGTCTCGGTTATTTTCGCGCATCGACTGGTCAAACTGATTGCGGAAGGTCAGCCCTAAATTGATGCCATTAACAATGACATTGACCACTTTCCACTCACCATTTGAAAGTCGCAGGCTGTAGCTAACGGGGTAAACCTGACCATTAGTGGCAACAACTTCCATATCAACACTGGCTTGATCTTCATAGCGCTGACCGCGCTGGTCGGTCAACACTCTCAACTCATCATAATCAAAGGTCACGAGACCACGCGTGTACGTGTCGATCAGGGTTTGACGAAAGACATCGGCGAACCGACTACGCTGTTCTGGCGTTGCATTGCGAAAGTAGCTGCCCATCACGCTAGCGCCAATATAACGAAAATCCGCCACATCATTCAGGCTATCGTTGACCAACGCTTTAAGCTCATCAAGATTATTGGCGTAATAATCTTCTCTGCCGTTAATCTGCTCCATGAAGCCATTGACGTTGTCACGAACCAACGCTTCTGGCGATTTCGACTGGGCCTGAGCGGCAAAAGGCAGCAGAACAACCGCTAGCGCCAACCAAAAGAGCAAACGACGGGCCAACATTACGCTATTTTCTTTCATTAAAGTCACCTCATGACAACTGACAGCACCCACGCTGCTTAGTTAGTAACCATATTGGATACAAATTGCTGGATAAGTTCTTCGAGCACCAGGGCAGACTGGGTATCTCGAATAACATCCCCCTCTTCAAGCACTTCAGGAGCGCCGCCAACACTCAGGCCAATATACTGCTCACCGAGCAGCCCAGCCGTCAAAATAGCCGCGGTAGTATCTTGCGAAAGCTGGCCTTCAAGATCGCTATCGAGACTCAGCACCACCCGCGCATCATACCACTCGGTATCAAGCTCAATGGCCTCTACCCGCCCCACAGTAACACCGGCCATGGTGACCCGCGCACGTGGTTTCAGACTGCCAATATTGGAAAAACTGGCCTCAAGACGAAACGTGTCGGAAGATGTTGAAAGCGTCATGCCACTTACGCGCAAGCCCAAAAAAACAAGCCCCAGAATGCCCGCAAGCATAAACAGGCCAACGCCAAACTCCATGGTTTTACTGCGCTTCATGTTATTGCTCCACCCATTAAAGGCCGCCAAACATCACGGCGGTCAATACAAAATCCAGCCCCAAAACAGCAAGCGATGAATACACCACCGTGCGTGTTGTCGCACGTGAAATACCTTCAGAGGTAGGCACTAAGTCATACCCTTGGAACACCGCAATCCAGGTAACGACTACTGCAAATACAAGGCTTTTGATTATTCCATTACCAATATCATCAACAAACGAAACACTAGCCTGCATATTGCTCCAGTAAGAACCTTCAAAAACCCCCAGCCATTCCACACCAACCAAATAGCCACCCCAAATCCCCACCACGCTAAAACCAACGGTCAGAATGGGTAGCGCAATAAAACCTGCCCACAGCCTTGGCGCCACAACCCGGCGCAGTGGGTCAACGCCAATCATTTCCATGCTGGTTAACTGTTCAGTCGCCTTCATCAGGCCAATTTCCGCCGTCAACGCAGAGCCCGCGCGCCCTGCAAACAGTAGCGCAGCAACCACCGGCGCTAGCTCTCGAAGAAGCGAAAGAGCAACCATCTGGCCAAGCGCCTGCTCTGCCCCAAAGTCAACCAAAATGGTATACCCCTGTAGCGCAAGCACCATGCCTATAAACAGCCCTGACACCAGCACAATAGCCAGAGATAGCACACCGACAAAGTGCACTTGGCGCAGCCACAACGACCACCCTTCCCGAGAAGGCACCCCTACAGCCGACTGGGCAAGAAAGACACCTGCACGCCCTAGCGACTCTAAGGCATCACACCCTTTTTGCCCCAGCCGAGCAACATGCGAAATAGCATGTTTAATATTTGATTGCATTTAACGCACCTTCCCTGCGGAGGCTTGGCCTAGAATATCGCGGTAAAGTGTCTCAGCGGGATAGTGAAACGGCACCGGCCCATCTGGCTCACCATGAATAAACTGGCTTACTCGGGGATCTTGGTTCGTATCTAAGGTACTTGGCGTGCCTGAGGCTACCACCTGCCCATCGGCAATGAGGTACAGATAATCCGCAATACTGAGGGTCTCTTTGATATCGTGCGAAACGATCACTGACGTAAGCGACAGTGCCTGATTCAGCCGTTTAATTAGCTGTACAAGCACCCCCATAGAAATAGGGTCTTGCCCGACAAAAGGCTCATCATAAAGGATTAACTCTGGGTCAAGCGCTACCGCCCGTGCCAGCGCCACACGCCTTGCCATCCCCCCCGAAAGCTCAGCTGGCGACAAGTGCCTAGCCCCGCGCAAACCCACTGCCTGTAACTTAAGAAGCACTAGATCGCGTATCATAGGGTCAGGCAAGTCAGTATGCACCCGAAGCGGAAACGCTACGTTTTCAAATACATCGAGATCTGAAAACAGTGCGCCGCTCTGAAATAACATACCCATGCGCTTACGCAACGTAAACAGGGCCTTACGCGATAGGCGATGCACATCTTGACCGTCGATTAGCACTCGCCCCCGGTCAGGCGTTAATTGCCCACCAATTAGCTTTAAAAGGGTCGTCTTGCCGGTACCGCTTGGCCCCATGATGGCCGTTACCTGGCCACGCGAAATCGTCATATTGATTCCGCGAAAAATATCATGATCACCCCGCGAGAAGTACAAATCTTCAATTTCGATGAAGGGAGCATCGGTCATGGGCTGGCTGGCCTTGATGGTCGTCTTGCCGCAGCAGCAATAGTATATGCTGGCTACGCATGAGTTAGTTAAAAACAAATAATTCAAAAAAACAGCTAGTTTAAAAGAACAGACAGTTTAAAAAACACTGTTTTCGAAATATTATCGAACATCGTAACTGAACGCTACTCACAGTAACAGATGCGCTCATTGCAACCGCACTGAGGAGTAGGATACGCGCCTTACCTACAAACCGCGCCAAGATGTTATTCTTAGCGACCTACTTTTGACCGCTTATGAAAAGAGATGCCCTCATGCGCCAGCCACTATCGACACCTAGCCCACTGCGTGAAAGTGCGCTGCGCACGCTGCAAATTGAGCAAGCCGCTATCGGTGGGCTTCAGGCAAAGCTTGATGAGAGCTTTGACCACGCTTGTGAACTTATCCTTGCCTGCCAGGGCCGCGTAGTGGTAACCGGCATGGGTAAGTCCGGCCACATTGCGGGCAAGCTGGCTGCAACGTTGGCAAGCACCGGCACGCCTGCTTTTTTTGTACACCCAGGTGAAGCCAGTCACGGCGATCTCGGTATGATCACTCGCGCAGATGTTGTACTAGCCCTCTCGAACTCTGGCGAAACCGCAGAGGTCACCGCGCTGCTTCCGCTGTTGAAACGCCTAGGAACCCCCCTTGTCAGCATGACGGGGCGCCCAGGGTCCACATTAGCCAAACACGCCGATGCTCACCTTAATAGCGGCGTTGAGCGCGAAGCCTGCCCTCTCGACTTAGCACCGACTAGCTCAACCACAGCAGCACTTGCCTTGGGTGATGCCTTAGCCGTGGCATTATTAGAAGCACGTGGTTTCACCGCGGAAGATTTTGCGCTTTCACACCCAGGTGGAAGCCTCGGCAAACGCCTACTTTTGCGTGTAAAGGATTTAATGCACAACGGATCACGCCTCCCCCAAGTAGCATTAGGCAGCCCGCTACGGGACGCACTGTTGGAAATTACTCGCCAAGGGTTGGGCTTTACCTGCGTAGTCGATAGCGAAGGACGCCTTGCCGGCGTTTATACCGACGGTGACTTACGCCGAACGCTGGATCAGTTCCATGATCTACGTGACGTCCTAGTTGATGATGTGATGACACGTCCTGGAAAACGTATTGGCCCCGATGTGTTAGCGGCTGAAGCAGTACGCATCATGGAAGACAGCCGAATCACCGCACTGGCGGTCGTGGATGATCAGCAGCGCCCCATTGGCGCGCTGCATATGCATGACTTACTTGCTAGCGGTGTCATTTAATCGTTCTTTTCAAACATTAATAACGGAGGCTTCATGGCCCTACCTGACGCTCTACAAGACCGGATTCGCCGCGTAAGATTGCTTGCCATTGACGTTGACGGCGTACTTACCGATGGCCGCCTTTATTTTCAAGCTGACGGTATCGAAATCAAAGCGTTTCATACCCAAGATGGCCACGGCCTCAAACTTTTGAAGCGCGTCGGAATCCATGTTGCCTTAATTACTGGGCGTGATTCTCCCATGGTCAGCCAACGTGCTGCGTCGCTGGGCATTACCCACGTGTATCAAGGGTGCGAGGATAAACTCACTACGCTACGCGCGCTTTGCCAACGCCTAGATATCACGCTTGAGCAGGTTGCTTATTGTGGTGACGACCTACCAGACCTTGCTCCAATGAAACGTTCTGGCGTAGGCATCACCGTCCCTAATGCTCCTGATTATATGCATACCCACGCTGACTGGATCACCGATCGGCTTGGTGGCCACGGCGCTGTACGTGAAATCTGCGACACCTTATTGATGTCTCAAGGCCATTGGGATGCTGTTTTAGATACGTACCTACACGGCCAATCGTAATGCGCTTTTGGGTTAAAAAACGCATTTGGATAACCATCATGGTGCTTGCCTTAGGTGGCATACTGGTATGGTTGGATCCACGCGGCCCTCAAGACCAATCAATCGACGCTGAGGCTCGCGCTCAAGAGCCCGGCCATGTATTAGAGAATGCAGAAATCACTCTGTTTGGTGACACCGGTGCCATCCAGCAGTCGCTGACGACGCCACGCTTAGTCCATACCCCTCAAACGGCGATGACAGATGTCTTCTCCCCCAGGGCGACACTATTCGATAGCGAAGAGCGTCAATGGCTAGCGACGGCGGAGACCGGCACCCTAAATACTGACACGCAGGTGCTCACACTAGCTGGCTCAGCCCAATTACTTGCACCCGACGAGGGCTGGCAGCTGAATACAGAGTTATTACATTATGATGGCACCACCCGTCATGCTTGGAGCGATGCCGAAACCATACTTCAGCAACCGCCCCAGCGCATTGGCGCTTCACGCATGGATGTATGGCTGGATGATAGCCAGATCCGCTTAACCAATAACGTGCGCGGCGTTCACCCGCCTGCCACTCGTTCTCAGTAGGAGTCGCGATGAACGCTCTTATTCGCACGGCACTCTTCGTCATTGCGCTACCCATTTCAGCGGCAGCGCTACCGGTCATGGCACAAAGCCAAGCCCCCGTAGAAGTAGAGGCTGACCGTTTAGATCTCGATCAACGCGCAGGCACTGCTGTGTATTCAGGCAACGTCGATATTCGGCAGGGCAATATGCAACTGCGTGGAGATCGCGTTGAGATTCAGCGCAACGATGCTGGCGAGCTATCGCGCGCCGTTGCAACCGGTGGACGAGCCTATATACGCAACCAGCTCGAAGACCAAGCTAGCCCAATGGAAGGCTGGGCAAAGCGCATTATTTATCATGTTGCCGAGCGTCGGGTAGAGCTCATTGACCAAGCGGAACTGACCCAGCAAGCAGATCGCTTTGAAGGTGGACGCTTAGAGTATTTTATCGACCAAGGTGTGGTTCAGGCGCGTTCTGATGTTAGTGGTAGTGAACCACAACGTATCCGCATGACTCTTCAGCCGGAACAATAGGAGTGTCCAGTGGCGACAAATAACGCAGAGCCTGCACCTCAAACCACAGCCTCAGAATCAGCGCCGATAAAAACCCTTTATGCTCGCCACCTAGCCAAAAGCTATAAACGCCGCCGTGTCGTTAAGGATATTAACCTAGAGATATCTCAAGGCAGCGTGGTAGGGCTACTAGGCCCCAATGGCGCTGGCAAAACGACATCGTTTTATATGATTGTCGGCTTGGTAAAGTCTGATGCGGGAAAGGTTGGCATTGACGAGCTTGATTTAACCCATGCCCCCATGCACGAACGTGCAATGGCAGGTATTGGCTACTTGCCTCAGGAAGCCTCTATTTTTCGCAAACTTTCTGTCGCCGACAACATAATGGCAATCCTGGAAACTCGTAAAGAACTCGATCGTAGCGCCCGGGAGCAGCGCCTTGAGTCGCTACTGGAAGATTTTCACATCACGCACATTCGTGACAACTTCGGCATGAGTCTTTCGGGCGGAGAGCGTAGACGTGTTGAGATCGCACGCTCCCTCGCGACAGAGCCTGCCTTTATTCTGCTTGATGAGCCGTTTGCCGGCGTTGACCCGATCTCAGTGGGTGATATTAAAACGATCATTCGAGCCCTCAAAAAACGCCATATCGGCGTACTAATCACTGATCATAACGTCAGGGAAACACTAGATATTTGCGATATTGCCTACATTGTAGGTGACGGTCATATCATCGCCAGTGGCCCCCCTCAGGAAATTCTCAACAACCAGCGGGTAAGAGACGTTTATTTGGGGGCTGATTTCCGCCTGTAAACAGCCACCTGCAAAAAAAATAGTAGTGGTGGCATAGTTATTGCACTTGCACCAAGCCATAACTCGCACTAGGGTGGAGCTTTCTGATTAACGAGTGGTTCTCAGATGGTCATGAAAGCTTCTCTTCAATTGCGTATCGGTACACAGCTGACCATGACACCTCAGCTGCAGCAGGCCATCGCCCTGTTACAGCTATCAACGCTGGACCTCCGTCAAGAAATTCAGCAAGCACTTGATGCCAATCCAATGCTTGAGCAGGAAGATGAGTTCGGCGAACAGGCCGTTAGTGAACCCCAGGAAGTTGAATGGTCCGAAAGCATTCCTAACGAACTCTCAACTGACAGTGACTGGTCAGACACTTATCAAGACCTAGGTAGCCATGGTGCCAGCAGCGAGGGGCCTGACTTTGAGCGTCAAGCCGCTGGTCAAAGTTTGCATGGCCACTTACTTTGGCAACTCGCCATGACAGATTTTTCACCACGCGACCATGCCATTGCTGAAAGCCTCATCGATGCACTGGATGCCAACGGCTACCTAACTCAACCTCTCAATGACATTCGCGAAGGACTTAAAGCCCAAGGGCATGAAGGCCTTAGCCAGCGTGAAGTTGAAACAACCTTGCTGCGCCTTCAACAGTTTGAGCCCACCGGTGTATTTGCTCGCGACCTGCGGGAGTGCTTAATGCTGCAGCTCGCCTCACTACCCGAAGATACACCGCTGCTGATGCCTGCCAAGCGCTTAGTGCGTCAATTTCTTGAAGCGCTCGGTAAAGATGATGTGCGTTTGCTAAAGCGGCGGTTAAGTCTAGATGATGAGCAGCTTGATGACGTAATCCGCTTGATCCGCAGCCTGGACCCTCGCCCCGGGAGCGCCTTTGGCGACACAGATGACAGCTACGTAACGCCAGATTTAGTCGTCCGCCATGACCACGAAGGATGGCACCTGGAGCTAAACCCAGAGGCACTGCCGCGCTTGCGCATTCAACCTGACTACGCAAGCCTCATCAAACGGGCTGACAAGAGCCAAGATAACCAATTTTTAAAAGAGCATCTCCAGGAAGCGCGCTGGCTCATCAAGAGCCTTTCAAGTCGAAATGATACGCTACTGCGGGTGGGCCGAGAAATCATAGCTCGCCAGATAGGCTTTCTGGAACACGGTGAAGAAGCCATGAAACCGCTGATCTTAGCCGATATCGCAGACGCCGTTGAAATGCATGAATCTACTATTTCCAGGGTCACCACCCAGAAATATATCCATACCCCGCGCGGTGTGTTCGAACTCAAATACTTCTTTTCCAGCCAAGTAAGTGGCCAGGACGGCGGCGACAGTCACTCCAGCACCGCCATCCGGGCTCGAATCAAAAAACTGGTGCAAGATGAACCGCCCGGCAAACCGCTCTCAGACAGCCGCCTCGTGGCGCTATTGGAAGAGGGTGGCATTAATGTAGCAAGGCGAACGGTGGCCAAATATCGTGAATCAATGGGTATTCCCTCTTCAAGCGAGCGCCGCCGTTTACGCTAATAAAACAGTGCTAACGAGACAAAGTCTGTCTAGGGGCTTTGCAATAGCGCAAAAAGGGTTACAATCGAAGAACAGTCCGATGGATAAGGAGCACGTCAATGCAAGTAAATATCACTGGTCATCACGTAGATCTGACTGACGCCTTGCGTGACTATGTAAATGAGAAGCTGGAACGCGTTGAGCGCCATTATGACAATATCACCACCGTACAAGTGACCTTATCTGTTGAAAAGGAGCGTCAGCAAGCTGCCTGCACCCTGCATGCTGCAGGTGCCGATCTACACGCAGAAGCATTAGACAATGATATGTATGCTGCGATTGATGCACTAGCGGACAAAATTGACCGTCAACTCGTTAAACACAAGGAAAAAGCACAAGCTCGCGCCCAAGGCGCTGGCGTGCGTTAACTCAATGACGTTGGAAACCATACTTCCCCCGGAGCGCGTGCTGTATGACGTCCCCGGGGGCAGCAAAAAAAGGGTGCTGGAATTTTTCAGCACCTTTATTGCGCAAAACACGCCAAGC
Source organism: Halomonas sp. 3A7M (assembly GCF_014897875.1). Lineage (NCBI taxonomy): Bacteria > Pseudomonadati > Pseudomonadota > Gammaproteobacteria > Oceanospirillales > Halomonadaceae > Halomonas > Halomonas sp. 3A7M. The sequence continues at coordinate 129,794 of NZ_JABUZD010000162.1, read as the reverse complement.
CTAGATAGCCAAGAAGTCTTCAGCCGCCTGATTGGTCGTGAGCGTTTGGGTAGCACTGGAATAGGCAACGGCGTTGCCATTCCTCACGCCCGTAGCCCTCACTGCAGCTCGCCTATCGCTGGTTTTTTAAAGTTAGCCGAGCCTGTAGATTTCGATGCTATTGATGGCGATCCCGTCGACCTTGTTTTCGTACTTTTAGTACCCGAAGAGGCGGACGACACGCACTTAGCCTTATTAGGGCAAGTGGCGTCTATCATGAACAGCGTTGACACACGTCAGCAGCTTCGTAGAACGGCTAGCCAACGTGAGCTATTGGACCTTATAACAGCAAAAATTCGTGAACAACCTGTTACTTAAATAGTCCACCGCTAGACACTGCCTACGTTTACCTCCATTTTTATTGGCATGCCAAGAGAAACTCTATGCAATTGGTGATCATTAGCGGCCGTTCAGGGTCCGGTAAATCTATCGCCTTACAAGCGTTAGAAGATCTTGGCTATTGTGCCATCGATAACTTGCCCGCCATGCTACTCGGCTCCCTGGTGGATGAGCTTCGTGAGCAAGGGGCACGCCCCCAATTAGCGGTAAGTATCGATGCGCGCAATTTACCTGCTGCACTAAAGCAACTGCCAAAAATGCTTGAATCTTTGCGTCAGAAAAGCATTCACTTCCAGGTTATCTATCTAACCACCGATGCCCGAATTCTTCTTGAGCGATACTCAGCCACGCGTCGTCGCCACCCTCTTACGCGTGATAGTGACATGACGCTTGAAGAGGCCATCAATAAAGAAGAAGAAACCCTGCTCGACATCCGTGATCTGGCTGACCTGATGATCGACACATCGCGTCTGTCGGTTCATGACCTGCGCCGCCGGATAACGGATCAGGTTGCCCAACAGCGTGAAGATAGATTAACCCTGACACTAGAGTCATTTGGCTATAAACGGGGCGTCCCACTTGACGCAGACCTCGTCTTTGACGTGCGCTGCCTACCAAATCCGTACTGGGATCCTACACTGCGCCAATACACTGGCCGTGATGCCAATATCATCCACTTTCTGAAGGGATATCCTGTCGTAGAAGAAATGCGCAATGATATCCAGACATGGCTGGAAAAGTGGCTACCCGCTTACCAAAATAGCCAACGCAGTTATATGACGATTGCGATTGGCTGTACCGGTGGGCAGCACCGCTCTGTCTTTATGGTGGAACAACTGGCGCAAATGCTGGTAAAACAAGCGGGAGAGGTTCAACTCCGTCATCGTGAGCTAGGCTTGCAGTACACCCTCAGTGAGCAGCAGCCCTCCACATCCGCGCCTTCAACAAACGCGCAATAAGCAACGCCTTTTCTTCACGACCCCACTCGGCTAAAAGGAACCAGAGTGCCAGAAAGAACCTTAACACTCACTAATCAGCGCGGCCTTCATGCTCGCGCAGCGACAAAACTCGTCAAGTGTGGCCAACAGTTTTCGGCCAACATTCACGTTTACAAACAACAACAAATGGCAGATGCGGCCAACATTATGTCGTTATTGATGCTGGCCGCCCCTTGTGGCACTGAACTTAGAGTTCATGCGGAAGGCGACGACGCCGAACAAGCACTAGAGGCGATTGAAGCGCTGTTCGACGCACGTTTTGACGAAGACCACTAACATCAGCAAAACACGTGCTAACTGAGCTGTTAGCTCAGTTGTTAGTTACCAGCGACGGTCATTGCATCAATTAGCCAGCTACCCGTGTGAATACTGCCACGGGTATCGATGTCATCACCGACGGCGACCAAGCCAGCAAACATGCTATTCAAATTACTGGCAATAGTGAATTCTTCGATAGGGTGCTGTATTTCGCCATTTTCTACCCAGAAGCCTGCCGCGCCTCGCGAATAGTCGCCAGTCACGCCGTTAACCCCCTGCCCCATTAGCTCAGTCACCCAAATGCCACGCCCCATCTGCTTCAGCAAATCATCTCGGGGCGTCAGCGGCGCTAACAAACGTAAATTGCGTGCCCCACCTGCATTACCTGTCGATTGCATGCCTAAACGCCGCGCACTGTAAGCAGACAGCATATAGCTGGCCACACTACCCTGATCAATAAAGCGATTGTTGCGAGTCTGAACGCCTTCAGCATCAAACGGCGAGCTAGCCGTCGCCCCCACCTCCATAGGCCGTTCTTCCAAACCAAACCAGCTCGGGAATAGCGGGCTACCTAAACGATCACATAAGAAAGAGGATTCGCGATAAAGCGCCCCACCTGCCAACGCCCCCATCAAGTGACCTACCAAGCCACTGGAAAGTGACGGGTCGAACAGCACCGGGAAGGTGCCTGTTGGCGGCCGTTGAGCGCCTAACCGACGTAGCGTGCGTGATGCCGCTTCGCGGCCAACCTCCGCAGGATCTCGAAGCATGGCAGGATTACGTGCCGAGGTATAATCGTAATCGCGCTGCATGCCCTTCTCATCCTGTGCAATCAGCATGCAGGAAAGTGAATGGCTACTGCCTTTCTGGGTGCCGAGGAAGCCGTGGCTGTTCGCGTAAACTCGCACTCCCTCACCACTGGATAGCGAAGCGCCTTCCGACTGATGAATTCCCGCTACATCACGCCCCGCTTGCTCACATGCCAGCGCCAAATCGATTGCTTCATCGGTCGTCAACGCCCAGGGATAATGCACTTTAAGGTCAGGTAGGTCAGTTGCCATTAGCGACGCATCTGCTAACCCTGCGGCAGGGTCCTCCCCCGTATAACGGGCAATTGCCAGGGCTTTCTCTACCGTGGCTTTAATTGACGCGCTGCTGGCATCGGTAGACGAGGCGCTGCCCTTGCGCTGCCCAACATATAGCGTAATGGCAATCCCTTGATCACGTGAAAGCTCAACAGTTTCAACTTCACCAAGACGCACGCTTATCCCAAGACCTTGATCTACACTAGCGCCTACCTCAGCAGCATCTGCGCCTAATTTTTTTGCCAGCGCAAGCGCCTCTTCAGCACGCTGGGTTAACAGTACCTGCTGGGCCGCTGCATCAAATGCTTGTGCCATTTTGGCCTCCTTTTCGCCTGAATCGCATTGGCGGATCAATGTTGTGGTCGCAGCCTGATATAATGCTGCAAACGAAACTAATTAGTGAGTTCTAGTATGCCTAAGCAACGCCCCGAGCCCTTCGATATTGATGAACAAGAAGAGCGCCCCAGTAAATCTCAGCTCAAGCGGGAAATGCATGCCCTTCAGGCGCTTGGCGAAACGCTTATCGCGATGAAACCTGCCGAGCGCGCAAAATTTCCGCTCTCTGACGACATGTTACGCGCCATAGAAGAAACCTCGCGCATCCGCTCCCATGAAGGCCGCCGTCGCCATATGCAATATGTGGGCAAGCTTATCCGCAAAGAGGACCTTACTGCCATACAGGGTGTCTTCGACGCTATCGAGCAGGAAAAAGAGCAGCGCGATCATGCCTTTCACCGGCTAGAAAAATGGCGCGACCGGTTAGTCGAAGAAGGTGACAGCGCTGTCGATCTATTTATGGCGGAATACCCTAACGCTGATCGCCAGGCAATACGACAACTGGTACGCAATGCGCGTAAAGAGCGTGAGCAAAGTAAACCGCCGACCAGCTCGCGCAAGCTGTTCAAACACTTACGCGATACGCTGGCACTCTAACCCCTGTATGTCTCAATGACTGGGTCATAAAGACTGGTTCATAAGGACTGGTTCATAAGGACTAGGTCATTAAGACCAACTCATACAGACCTAGTGATGGCAATCAAGTCACGAAGACTGGGTACCGCCGACCGTCAGCTCATCCAGCTTAAGGGTGGGCTGACCGACGCCTACCGGCACTCCCTGCCCCTCTTTGCCGCAGACACCTATTCCTGTATCCATTTCCATATCATGGCCAATCATTGAAACACGCCCCATTGCCTCAGGACCGTTGCCAATCAAGGTAGCTCCTTTAACAGGCGCAGTAATTTTGCCATCTTCAATGAGGTAGGCTTCGCTAGCGGAAAATACGAACTTACCTGATGTAATGTCGACCTGACCACCACCGAAGCTGACCGCATAGATACCGCGCTTAACGCTTTTGATAATGTCGGCGGGTTCATCCTGGCCTGCCAGCATGACAGTATTGGTCATACGCGGCATCGGCAAATGGGCAAAAGATTCACGCCGCGCATTACCCGTTGGCGCCATATTCATTAACCGTGCATTAAGCTTGTCTTGCATATAGCCAGTTAAAATACCGTCTTCAATCAGCGGCGTGTATTGCCCTGGCGTGCCTTCATCGTCCACGCTTAACGAACCACGGCAGTCAGCAACGGTAGCATCGTCGACAACCGTTACACCTTTCGCCGCAACACGTTTCCCCATCTGCCCTGCAAACGCTGAACTGCCCTTACGATTAAAATCGCCTTCAAGCCCGTGGCCCACCGCTTCATGAAGCAAAATACCTGGCCAGCCAGCGCCGAGAACAACCGGCATTTGACCAGCAGGTGCATCGACTGCCTCTAGGTTAACTAAGGCTTGGCGAACAGCTTCTTTCGCATAGCGTTCCGCTACGTTTTCATCTCGCAGCCTGGACATGGAGTAACGACCGCCGCCCCCAGCACCGCCTCGCTCTCGCCGACCATTTTTAGCCGCGATAACACTTACATTAAAACGGACTAATGGGCGGATATCTGCCGCTAAGGTGCCATCACTGGCACGTACTAACACCACTTCATAAGTGCCTGACAATGAGGCGCTCACTTGGCTAATACAGGGGTCAGCTGCACGCGCGATGCGGTCTGCTTCTTTTAACATTGCCACTTTTTCGTCAGCGGTAAGCCCCGCCAACGGATCAAGTCCTGCATAACGACCTGCAGCGCTGACAGCCACTACCGGCTGCCCAGATAGCTGCTTACCACTTCGTACAATGCCCGCTGCTGTACGGCCAGTATCCATTAGCGCATCTGCGGTAATTTGATTAGAGTAGGCAAAACCCGTCTTTTCACCTGCCAAGGAGCGCACACCAACGCCGCCATCAATGTTATAGCTGGCTTCTTTTACTTCACCATCTTCCAGCACCCACCCCTCTTGCCAAGTACGCTGGAAGTAGAGATCGGCATAATCAATACCAGCCCCCAGGGCATAAGACAGCCCAGTATCAAGGGCATCCAAATCTAGGCCACTTGGTGTCAACAAAATGGAAACAGCGGTATTTACATCGCTCTTATGTGCGGTCATTAAGGGCCTTCTAGAGTGATCTGCGGCGACGTCCATGGACCTCGCACGCGATAGTGAATAGTGGTTGCTTGATCTAACGCGCTACCAAAAAGCTGGTCCGCTACAAAAAGAGCGCCACCTACAATCGGAGCACCTACGGCTATGGCTGCGATAGGCAAGCTCTGGCTAATAGGTAGTGTGACGCCTAGTCGCTGATCAAGTTCACGTTGTATAAGATTGACGCTTCCCGTCAGGGTTAGCGTGGTAGATGGCGCTTCAATGGAAAGCGGACCGCGCAGCAGTAATTGGCCCGCGGCGACATCTGCCGTGCCATGCACCCGATCAAACGCAGTTCCTTGTCCCGTCACGTCCGAAAAATCGAAACGCAAGCGGCGCAGTATATTGTCAAAATTAAGCAGACCAACCAAGCGAGCCGGTGTTGATTCCAGCGTCACAAAGCGCCCATCACGTACATCGGTTCGAATATCGCCTTCCGCCCGACTTAATTCAAATTGCCAGGGAGCACCTGGCCACGTCAGCGCTGCGCTGACATCCGTAGAACGGCTACGCATGGCGATTGGTTGGCCTAGACGCTCTAACGCAGTGCCTACATCACCACCCTGTATCGAAACATCAGCGCGGGTATGACTATTGTTAGCGTCGCCTTCCCATACCAGTTCTCCGCGGGCAGAGAGCTGCCCCAGTGTCAGGCCGACCGGGGAAAGAGTAAAACGTTGCCCCTGGCTTTGCCAATAAGCGGTTAACGGTCCGAAACGCCCTTCCCCAACGCCAATATCAGCTAGTCTGAGCCTGCCATCCGGCAACTGGTTAAGCCATTCGGGTATAGCAGTTGGTGTGGCGTGCTGAGTTTCGACAGCATCCATCCAAGAGCCTGGTGTCGGCGCACTGCTGTCATGCGCTGCAGCAGGCACATCAAATAGCCGATCTACTTCCAACGATGAGATAGCGATATCAAGCGGCAGCGCGCTACCGGGCTGATAAGTCACTCGACCTGACACAAGATCACCGCTTAACTGCATAGCCAAGCGCTTTCCTTCAATATTGCCTGTCGCTTCTAAGCGACCAAAACACGCATCACGGAAATGCACGCAAGGCGTACTAAGCATTACTGATATTGGCGTATCCTCACTATCGCCATTCGACGAAGATGACGCCTGCATCAACGGTGACAGCGCCTCCTGCCAGTCATCAAGAGGCAACTCTTCAACCTGGGCGACAACGCTCCAACCTGGCTGTGTTGGCCAGCCACTCGGTGCGGCAGCACTGCCCAAAGCTATTACCCCCGCCAGCTCATCATGATCAAGCTGTACGCGAGCATTAACGATGTCGGCCAACTGTGTTGTTAAGCGACCACTGTCGAAGTCCGCGCTTAACCGCCATGGCCATGGCTGTTCAGCGGACTTGCTAAATGGCGCTGGCAACCTGCTTGTAATACCAAGCAAGCGGCTTTCAAGGACGATCGACGGTGATGGCTGTAGGTTGACCTGCCCACGCCACTGAGCACGCCCCTCAAACAGCTGGCGAGCTTGCTCAGCGGGAATATTGGCCAGTTGAAATAAGGTGGCGACATCAATATTCCCGCCCAAGGCAATACCGTCGTCCGGAACATTGATATCCGCTTCTATGGAATTACCTGACCACAGACCCGATACATGCCCGAGCAAAGCGTTTTTTTCGCCGTGCTGCTGCCACGTCATCTCTCCCTGAAGATCTTCTAGCGGAATGTCGACAGGCTGAAAAGCAAGCGTTGTGAAATTTGGTCGAGCATTAATCTCCAGCGCCAATGAGTCCGGCGCGCTCAGTGGTAACGATAAAGCGATGTCACCCTCAACCCGGCCCTCTGCACGAACATCGTTAAGCAGTGGCAGATCAATCTCAGGCATTGCCTGGAGAAACGCCAGCAGTGAATCACTATCACTGCTGACACTACCCGACAAATTAAGCGTCTCATCAGCCATCTTTAGCACCCCATCAGAGACGTCAATGCCTTGGCTTTCAGCATGCTGAATAACCGCCTCCAACACCTGATCCTTCCAAACCAATCTGCCCTCGATTTCCTCAAGCATGGGCCACCCAGGCGCGATGGGTAATCGCCCCTGTGTGACAGAGAGGGCCAACGTGGAGGAAATTTGGTCTGCAAACTGACTTTCTGAACCAGCCTCTTCCCCAGTAAAGGGAAAGCTAAGCTTGAGCGAGCCATTGGGAACAACACCACCTACGTCAGTTAATAGCCACTCACGAAGTTCAGGCTCAAGAGCTTTAACGGGCAGCCACTGAGAGAGCGGGTAATTAAGCGCATCAACATTTGCAAACGCAATATCAAGCCCAAACTGGCCGCCTTGTTCACTCGCAATCAGACCAAAACCGCCACTCACCTCGGCACCATCCCAATCTAGGCGTAGATCCCTACCACTGATCATGGTGCTCGGGCCGTCATACACCCACTCCACCACGCCCTCGGCATGGCTCAACAGCATGGGTGATTCAAACAATTCAGGAAAATTAAGCGAGCTGCTTCCAGCACTGTTAAACGTTACTCTGCCGCGAAAGTCTCTTGCCTGTACCCAAGCATCTAACGGGCCACCTCCTGGTGCTTGCTCCCAAGGCAGCACCGCCACATTGGTTAACGCCGCATCAACCCCCCAATGGCCTTCATGCTGACCTAAACGCAAACCTTGGACCTGGCCACGGGGTGATAGTGTTTGTAACACTCGAGTAAGCGATTCAGGCAACAAAATATAGTCGCGCCAAGCCGCCAAAGAAGCCAGTTCAAATGCGCTGGTGCGCACCTCCCATTGATCAGGCTGGTGGGATAAGTACCAATGCCGCGGTAAGGCTGGGCCACCACTTCCACCTTCTGGACGCGCCCACTCGACGTTTTCAGCATCTCCACTAAGCCAGGCTTCGCCGCCCTCACCGTCTCGCCGCCAAAGGCCATTGGCCTGAATGTTTTGCAGTACGGCGTATTGAATCTCGTGGCGCAGGGTCAACTGTGGAACATCGACAGCCAAGCGAACCTCATCTAAGCGGCCTGCATGCCAGCGACCCCACAACGTAACCTCGCCTCCCATTTGCTCTAGGGAAGGCATGCGATCGGAACGTAAAACAGCGGCTAGTGTCACTAAATGATCCAGCTGCATGTCCAATTGGAGCGCCGCTGAAAAATCACGGAAACCCTGTTCTCCAGGCTGCATCTCCACGTTCATCGCAATGGCCGGCAGCGTTTCTTGGGCTTGTGCTTCTTGGACCTCAACTTCTTGAGACCCTGCTCCTTGCGAAATCACACTTTGAGATTCTAAGATCGTGACGGCACCTTCCAAGCGCGTTCGCCGCTCATCGCCATTGAGCAGTAAGGTAGGCGCGTGCAAGGTGACGGCCTGCTGGCTTCCATGCAGCACCAGACGAGTATTATCTACCCACAATCGCTGGCGAAGAATAAGACCTGCCCAGGCGTCCAATGCCGCTAAATCAACAGTGGGCTCCTGAGACATAACAATCGGCAGCTCTGCTGGTGCCGGCCAACCCCAAGCAGCGTCTCCCTGCTGATATAGATGAAATTCAAGGCCTGTGATGCGCGCATCATTAAACACGGGTGCAATGCTTCTCAATGTCGCCCAACCATCAAGCCGCAAATGTGCACTTTCAAGGGATACTAATTGCTGCCCGTCAGGCGTCGCTGAATGCACGCCCTCCAATTGCAACACAAGATCGTTACGCGCCAACGACAGCGATAGGTGCTCGATAGTAACGGGCACCCCCACACGGGCCTCTAATAACGCTTCTATTTTCGGTGTTAGCAGACTGGATTGGCTAATTAATAAGCGCGCCAACAATAGAAAGACAGCAAGGCCGCCTAGTAACGAGGCGATCATTACTAGGCACCATCGAGAGAATAAACGTAACGCTATCATTACATTAGTACGATGTCGTACTGTTCTTGGGAGTAGTGTTGCTCTACCTGAAATCGAATGGTTTTATTAATAAACGTTTCCAGGTCGGCAACCGCCGCAGACTCTTCGTCCAACAGTCTGTCAACCACCGGTTGAGAAGCAAGCACCATATATGTTTCGGCACTGTAGGCACGCTCTTCGCGCAATATCTCACGAAAAATCTCGTAACAAACAGTTTCAGGCGTTTTCAACGTCCCGCGCCCACTGCATGTTGGGCAAGCTTCGCACAAGGTTTGCTCCAGGCTTTCCCGCGTGCGTTTACGGGTCAACTGCACTAAGCCCAGCTCAGTCACCCCGGTGCACTTCGTCTTCGCATGATCACGCTCAAGCGCTTTCTCAAGCACGCGTAACACTTGGCGCTGATGCTCTACATCCACCATATCGATAAAGTCGATAATGATGATGCCGCCAAGGTTGCGTAGCCTTAGCTGACGGGCAATCGCAGTCGCCGCTTCCAGGTTGGTTTTAAAAATCGTCTCTTCAAGATTACGGTGACCGACATAACCACCGGTATTAACATCGATCGTGGTCATCGCTTCTGTCGGATCGATAACCAGATAGCCACCAGACTTCAACTGAACCTTGCGACCTAGTGCTTTTTGAATTTCATCTTCAACGCTATACAAATCAAAAATGGGTCGCTCGCCTGGATAATACTCGATACGATCTACCGCATCTGGCATAAATTCTTCAGCGAACTCGACCAGTTTGATAAAGTTCTCGCGGGAATCGATGCGCACTTTTTCAATATCATCGCGCATGACATCCCGTAATGTACGCATAAACAACGGCAGGTCATCGTAGATCACACTAGGCGACGCCGCCGTTATTTTACGCTCACTGACTTTGCGCCAAATACGCAGCAGGAAGTACATGTCACCCGCCAGCTCTTCATCACCAACCCCTTCTGCCGCAGTGCGCACGATGAAGCCACCGGCTACCTCGATGGTCTGCTCGTCAATTCCCTTATCTAGCAGCGCTTTTAAACGCTCCCGCTCTCGCTCATCTTCAATGCGCTGAGACACGCCATGGTGGGGAGAGTCAGGCATATAGACAAGATAACGTGACGGAATCGAGAGATGGGTAGTGAGCCTGGCACCCTTGGTGCCAATGGGGTCTTTGGTCACCTGAACGACAAGCGCCTGACCTTCATGTAGCAACTGACCAATAGTCTGCTGCTCATCATTAGGCGTCCCTGATGGCATTACCTCATGGGCATGAATAAACGCCGCGCGCTCAAGGCCAATATCAACAAAAGCAGCCTGCATACCAGGCAGTACACGCACTACTTTGCCTTTGTAGATATTACCTACAATGCCGCGCCTACGTGAGCGTTCAATGAGCGCCTCTTGTAAGACACCATTTTCCACCAGCGCAACGCGAGTCTCCATTGGCGTTAAATTGATGAGGACTTCACCGCTCATGCAAAATTCCTTATTGAGTCACAGTATCCTTGCCAACACGGCAGGCGGCGAAATGGCGGTTATCTCTGCTGATAGCAGCCCGACCAGATTGGCACCCCTTGCTGGCACAACAAGCGTGTTGTTTCATAGAGTGGCAGCCCCACGACTGCTGAATGGCTACCCTTAATTTCTTCAACAAACACAGCGGCTAAACCTTGGATGGCGTATCCTCCGGCTTTGTCTACTGGCTCACCGGTTTGCCAATAGTCAGCTATTTCCTGCTGACTGATTACGCGCATCTTGACGACCGTTGTCACACAACAAGAGAGTACACCCTTGGGGCCAGCCACAGCGACCGCTGTTAATACATTATGACGACGCCCAGACAGCTTCTTAAGCATAACGGCTGCATCATGCTCATCAATTGGCTTGCCCAATATCTGATCATCAATTACCACAGCCGTATCTGAACCCAGCACAGGAAGGGCTGTTCTTGAAACAGCCGCTTGCGCTTTCGCACTCGCCAAGCGCTCCACATAAGCTTGCGCAGATTCACCCTTGAGCGGCGTTTCATCTACATCACTTGGCATGACCTCGACCGCCACACCTATCGATGCTAACAACGCCTTACGTCTGGGAGATGCCGAGGCAAGGCATAACACAGGCGACGATGCAGAACGTGAACTATCCATTACAGCAACTCCAGCAGCTTATCAAACGCTAGCTAAACGCTGTTCGAGCGCTTTAAGCATGGTAGACCACCAGGGCCACAGAACAGCACTGATCAGTGATGGAATCAAAAAAGACAAATGGATTGAAAAATCCCCCGTCAGCGTGCGTAACCACTGCTCAATCAACTGCACCAAGCCTAATAAGACCAGCACGAGAACAGACTGCTGTACTAAAGAGTAAGCGCGAAAGCGGGGGTAAACCAGGGCGCATAAGAAGGCCAACAGCGACAATATCAGAGCATGCTGACCTAACGCGGTACCTTCGATCAAATCCATCAGAATGCCGATAACAAAGCCATGAAAAACACCCACTCTATCCGGCGTTCGCATGCACCAGTAAATCAGCATTAGCCCTATCCACTCAGGACGGTAGACTTGCCACCCTTCAGCTAAAGGCATCACTTGCAAGCACAATGCAAGGACAAGCGTAAACCATACAAAGATAAGCGATACGACCGGCGTCTTAGCCATTACTGCACCTCTCGTGCAGCATCCTGCTGCAAACCAATACGCTGGGCAGCGTGCAGTGCAGCGGCTGAAATATCCATACCCTCTCCCCAAATAGTATCCTCTATCTCTTCACGGGGCGGCGGGAACAACAATAGGAAGTGACGTGAACGCTGCAACTGAGCAGAGGGCTCTGCGGTCACTTGAGCGAAAGGCTGACCTGGGTCGTGGTAAACGTCGGTGACCCTAGCAACGGGATGGCCTGGCGGGAAGCGTCCTGCCAACCCTGACGTGGTCAGCAGATCACCTTCACGAATGTCTGCTGTATCCGGCACATGCAAAACATTCACGCTTCCGTAACGACCAGCTCCCTGCACAATAAATCGCAGGCCATTACGATTCACTTGAACGGGCAATGCATGGCTCGCATCAGCCAGTAACAGAACGCGGCTTGAGTACGCCGACACAGCAGTCACTTGCCCCACCAAGCCAAAAGCATCAATCACCGGCTGACCGACATAAGCACCATTTCGATGCCCCCGGTCAACCACCATCTGATGACTAAAAGGATCATTATCTAGCGACAGTAGCTCAGCAGTTATGTACGGAATATCTCTACGCTGAGCTGCCTTCAGAAGATCACGTAATTCGGCATTCTCCGCGGTTAGATTCGCCAACCGCTGACCACGATGTGAAAGCGTCAAAATTTGCTCACGCAGGCGACGATTCTCATCGACGAGCGCTTGCTGGTCAGAAAGCGCAAGCGCCCCCCAGTTAAGCAGATCGCTAGGCACGCTAACGACCCACTGAATTGGGGCAACAATCATCGTCATTTGGGCGCGCACATCTTCCATGCGGGTAAATCGCTGGTCGGCAAACATTAAAATGCTTGCCAATAGCACACAGAAGAATAGCCGATACCCTGGCAATGACGCGTGCGAAAATAGCGGTTTAATAGGCAATCCCCCGCGATAAACCGCTACGATCAGTCGCTCGACAGCAACTCGAAGGTATGCTGATCAATCATTTCCAGTGCCTTGCCGCCACCGCGGGCCACACAGGTGAGCGGATCTTCAGCCACAATCACCGGCAAGCCTGTCTCTTCAGCGATTAATTTATCGAGATCACGCAACAGTGCGCCACCTCCTGTCAGCACCAAGCCACGCTCAGCGATATCGGAAGCCAACTCAGGTGGTGATTGCTCAAGAGCACTCTTGACCGCTGCCACAATAGATCCCAAGGTTTCTTGAAGCGCTTCGAGAATCTCATGGGAGTTCAGTGTGAAACTACGCGGTATGCCTTCCGCTAGGTTACGTCCACGCACATCAATTTCACGCAGTTCGCCCCCGGGATAAGCACAACCGATCTCTTCTTTGATTCGCTCAGCGGTGGCTTCACCAATCAAGCTGCCGTAGTGACGACGCACATACGCAGTGATGGCCTCGTCAAAGCGGTCACCACCGACACGAATAGATTCTGAATAAACCACGCCGTTGAGCGAAATAATGGCAATCTCGGTAGTACCACCACCGATATCAACCACCATTGAGCCCTGCGCTTCTTCAACCGGAAGCCCGGCACCAATTGCGGCGGCCATCGGCTCTTCGATTAAAAACACTTCACGAGCACCAGCACCTTCCGCCGACTCGCGAATAGCGCGCCGCTCAACCTGCGTTGACATGCAGGGAACGCACACCAAAACGCGAGGACTGGGCGTTAAGAAGGTGCTTTGATGCACTTTACGAATAAAGTGCTGAAGCATCTGCTCTGTCACGGTGAAGTCGGCAATAACACCATCTTTCATCGGGCGGATGGCGGTAATATTGCCTGGCGTGCGACCGAGCATACGTTTGGCGTCGGTGCCAACCGATGCCACGCTGCGCATGTTGCCAGACTGGCGGATAGCGACTACGGACGGTTCATCGAGAACGATGCCACGACCGCGTACATAAATCAGTGTGTTGGCCGTACCCAAGTCGATCGACAGATCGCTGGAAAACAGCCCCCTCAAACGTTTGAACATGGATGTTGTTACCTAGTGCAGACCGGGAACCCTGTGCGGATGCAAACGGTATCACCGCTACCCCTTGGCAGCAAGCACGAGTCGTGCCTAATACTGCCCGTTAGGGCCAATATGTGGTACCTTTTGCGGCTATTTTCTACGTCTGCTACACAAGACGAATTTAAGATGACCGTATGTATACCGCTGAACGCGGAATATGTTCCATCACGTTTGCGAGGAAAATTCGATCATGGCGCTTGAAGAATCTCATGTGCGCCGGGCCGCACACTTGGCCCGACTCGCCGTTAGCGATGACCAAGCCAGTGGTTTTGTCGACGATCTAAGCCGCATCCTGGACATGGTCGACCAGCTACAAAGCCTGGACACCGATGGCGTTGCGCCGCTTGCGCACCCGCTGGATGCCACACAGCGGCTGCGAGCCGACGAAGTCACGGAAACTAATCAGCGCGACGCTTTCCAGCGCTGTGCTCCGGCAGTAGAAAATGGCCTGTATCTCGTACCCCGCGTGGTGGAGTAGCCAGATTACCACGCACAGGCCGCTATTTTCTGCTCTTTCTATTCGCCCCCGAACGGAGCTTCCGGGTCATGCATGATAAAACCGTAACGCAGCTTGCCGCCGCCCTGAAAAGCGGTGAGCTTTCCAGCCGAGAGCTGACTTCACACTTTTTACAGCGTATCGAGCAAGCTGATGGCGCGCTCAATAGCTTTATTACTGTCACCGCCGAGCAAGCACTTGATCAGGCAGAAGCTGCCGACAATGCGCGTGCTGCAGGCAAGGCTGGCAAGCTAACAGGCATTCCCTTCGCACTGAAAGATATCTTTTGTACTCAAGGGGTGAAAACCAGCTGCGGTTCGAAAATGCTCGATAATTTTATCGCGCCTTACAATGCCACCGTGGTAGAAAAACTTAACGCAGCGGGCACCATTAGCCTGGGCAAAACCAACATGGACGAGTTCGCTATGGGCTCTTCCAACGAAAATAGCTATTTTGGCGCGGTCAAAAACCCCTGGGACCTTACTGCGGTTCCCGGTGGCAGCTCAGGTGGCAGTGCCGCCGCAGTAGCAGCAGGCCTTGTCCCTGCTGCGATGGGCACAGATACCGGCGGCTCTATTCGCCAACCCGCGGCATTTTGCGGCATTACCGGCTTGAAGCCTACGTATGGCCGCGTTTCTCGCTATGGCATTATTGCCTATGCGTCTAGCCTCGATCAGGCTGGCCCTATGGCGAAAAGTGCTGAAGACTGCGCGCACCTGCTCAATGTTATTGCTGGCCATGATGTACGTGATTCCACCAGCGTTGCCCGCGGCGTTCCCGACTACACAGAAACGCTCAATGCACCGCTTTCTGGCCTCAAAATCGGCCTGCCAAAGGAGTACTTTGGTGATGGTTTAGACGCTGACGTCGAAAAAGCGGTCCGCGAGGCAGTGAAAGTATATGAATCATTAGGAGCGACCGTACGCGAAGTGAGCCTGCCGCATACCCACTATGCGATTCCGGCTTATTACGTTATCGCCCCCGCAGAGGCGTCCTCGAATCTCTCCCGCTATGATGGCGTGCGCTTCGGGCATCGCTGCGATGCACCGGCTGATCTTATTGATCTCTACACGCGGTCTCGTGCGGAAGGCTTCGGCGATGAGGTGAAGCGGCGCATCCTGATTGGCACACACACGCTTTCTGAAGGCTTTTTTGACGCCTACTACACCAAAGCGCAGAAAGTGCGTCGTTTGATTCGACAGGACTTCCTGGACGCCTTTGAAGACGTAGACGTACTGATGGGGCCCGCATCGCCAACGCCCGCGTTTGATCTTGGCGCTAAGAAAGATCCGGTGTCCATGTATCTACAGGACATTTACACCATCGCCGTTAACCTAGCCGGCATTCCTGGCATCAGTGTTCCTGCAGGCTTTTCCAATGGCCGTCCGGTTGGCCTGCAGATCCTGGGTACCCACTTTGCAGAAGCACAGCTGCTAAACGTGGCTCACCAGTTCCAGCAAGCCACTGATTGGCACTTACAACGCCCTGCTTTTGCCGAGGAGAACGCCTAATGCAATGGGAAACCGTGATTGGGCTGGAAGTACACGTTCAGCTCGCAACTCGTTCGAAAATTTTCTCCGGCGCTTCCACCGCTTTTGGTGCAGAACCGAACACTCAAGCCTGTGCTGTTGACCTTGGCTTACCCGGCGTTCTGCCTGTGCTGAACGAGCAGGCCGTTGCCATGGCCGTTCAATTTGGGCTTGCGGTACACGCCGACATTCCTGAAGTATCGGTGTTCGACCGTAAAAACTACTTCTATCCCGATTTGCCCAAGGGCTACCAAACCAGCCAGATGTATCATCCGATCGTCGGCGCAGGTGATGTTGAAATCACCCTAGATGACGAATCGACCAAGCGTATTCGTATTCATCACGCCCATCTTGAAGAAGACGCTGGCAAGTCGCTGCACGAAGACTTCCATGGCATGACGGGCATCGACCTTAACCGGGCGGGCACACCGCTACTGGAAATCGTCTCTGAACCGGATATGCGCAGCGCAAAAGAGGCCGCCGCGTATCTCAAAGCGATTCACTCTATTGTGACCTATTTGGGCATTTCCGACGGCAATATGGCGGAAGGCTCAATGCGCTGCGATGTTAACGTTTCAGTGCGCCCTAAAGGCCAAGAAGCCTTCGGTACTCGCGCGGAAATCAAAAACGTCAACTCGTTCCGCTTTGTTGAGCGCGCGATTGCTTATGAGGTCGAGCGCCAGATTGAGCTGATCGAAGACGGTGGCAAGGTCGTGCAGGAAACCCGCCTGTTTGATCCTGAGCGCGATGAAACCCGCAGTATGCGTACCAAAGAGGAAGCTAACGACTATCGCTACTTCCCCTGCCCGGATCTGTTACCCGTGGTGTTAGATCAAGCTTACCTTGATCATCTTCGCAGCCAGTTGCCAGAACTTCCTGCCGACAAACGGGCGCGTTTCCAGAGTGAGCTAGGCTTATCGGTCTATGATGCCCACGTACTGTCTGCTAGCCGAGAAATGGCCGAGTTTTTCGAAGAAGTACAACAAGTGTGCGGCGATGCTAAACAAGCCGCTAACTGGGTACAAGGGGAGCTTTCGGGTGCGCTTAACCGTGAGAACCTAAGCATTCAGAACAGCCCGGTTTCCGCAAAACAGCTCGGCGAGCTGATTAGTCGCGTACTGGATGACACCATTAACGGCAAAGCCGCTAAGCAAGTCTTCCAAGCACTGTGGAATGGACAAGGCGATAGCGCCGACGCCGTCATTGACGCAAAAGGCTTGAAGCAAGTAACGGATACTGGCGCGATCGAAGCGATGATTGACCAGGTTATCGCAGAGAGCCCGGCTCAGGTTGCTCAATATCGTGATTCTGAGCCAGAGAAACGCGGCAAGATGATTGGTTACTTCGTTGGCCAAGTCATGAAGGCATCTCGCGGCACGGCGAATCCGCAGCAAGTTAATGGCTTGTTAAAAGAGAAGCTGGACGCATTGCTGTAACGTCGACCGACAAGTGACAGCAATGTCATAGCGGCTGCCTCGGCAGCCGCTTTTTTTGTGTCTATAACAACTGGCTTGGCTGGGTAAAGCGTTTTAGCTGCGCGCAACCGGCGGCCCACACGTCAGCCTCCAGCTCTGCAATGGCGGCGGTAGGAAAGCCAATTCCCTGGCTCGGCACTCCTTCTACTAACAGGCCCGCCAGCTCACCCACCAGCGGCATATGACTGACGAGCATAATCGGGGCATCTGCAGATTGATTTAGCAGCCATTCACTGACATCACCAGGTGAATCTTCCGGGGTAATAAACGCCAATGTATTAAGTTGCACACCCAAAGCATCACAGATCCGCTGAGCTGTCTGCTGAGCTCGTACAAAAGGGCTGGCATAAATCGTGGGGGAAGATAGTTCACCCTGCTCAATACGCATGGCCAGCCAGCGGGCCATTTTTTCGGCTTCAAGCTCACCACGAGGCGTTAATCGGCGCGATTGATCGGGAAACCCCGATGCAGCCTCACCATGGCGCATAACTAGCACACTAGGCATTCCTGCCTCCATTTTCACGGTGGGCTTGCTGAACAGCCTCACGAGGCAGAATAAATTCCACATCACTGCTTTGCTCGCCCATCATCAGAGTGCGTGCCATCTCCTGAGCCGGAACACCTTCAAACAGCACGCGATTCAGGCCCTCAGCCAGCGGCATATAAACACCCATTTCACGCGCTTTAGCGCAGACAAGCTTGACGGTATTTACCCCTTCAGCTACTTGACCTAATGCCGACACTGCCTCATCAAGACCTCGCCCTTCCCCCATGGCGTAGCCAACCCGATAGTTACGGGATAGATTTGAAGAGCAGGTAACGATTAAATCACCGACGCCAGCCAAGCCTAAAAACGTCATCGGGTTAGCACCCTGCGCAACTGCAAAGCGGCTCATTTCTGCTAGTGCTCGCGTCATCAGCATGCTGCGAGTGTTCTCCCCCATACCCAGCGCTGCCGCCATACCTGCGGCAATGGCGTAGATATTTTTAAGCGCCCCACCCAGCTCAACGCCATGACGATCATTACTGGCATAGACGCGAAAATAGCGACAGCCTAACGCTTGCTGCACCCGCGTTCTGGTAAGCGCATCGGCGCTGGCAATGACGGTGGCGGTCAACTGCTTATCAGCGATTTCGGACGCTAAATTAGGCCCCGCTATGACGCCGACGTGGGGAAACCCAGTTTCCTGCTCAAGCACCTGACTCATTAGCAAAAAGCTATCTTGCTCAATACCTTTGGTGGTGCTGACCAGAATTTGTTCCGGGGTTAACCAGGGTTTGGCAGCTTGAACAACACTGCGAAACGCTTTGGAAGGGATAGCAATCAGCACTAACTCAGCGTCTTCTAGCACCGATTGAAGATCGGTAGACGCGATGACGGCGGGATTAATTACATAATGTGGTAGATAGCGCCCATTGCGATGCTCGTGATTTATTTGCGTCACCAAAGCTTCATCGCGCATCCACTGGCGCACCTTTGCGCCATTATCTGCTGCAATACTCGCCAGAGCGGTACCAAAACTTCCGCCCCCCAGCACTGCGACATTCATCTGCTGCTCATCAGCCATGACGATATCCTGATCATTGGTCTCGTGCGTTTAGCGCTTACTTTATCATCATCTCTATTAAAACAAGCGGCCCGCTTGGATATCCAAGCGGGCCGCGTCGATCAACTACTGATTTATCAAGCCGTTAAGACGTTATTAAGCCGCTTAACATAGGCAGCGGGGTCATCAAGATGACCGCCTTCAGCGATGATCGCCTGATCCAGCAAAATATGCGCCAACTGGCCAAACAGGTCGCCGTCAGCATTTTCCAGACGCGCCACCAGAGCATGGTTGGGGTTTAGCTCCAGAATAGGCTTCACCTCGGGCAATGGCTGGCCAGCAGCTTCCATAATCCGACGCATCTGATAGCCCATTTCATGCTCAGGAAGCACGACACAGGCGGGCGAATCAGTTAAGCGGTGGGTAATTTTCACCTCTTGAACACCCTCGCTTAACGCTTCTTTGACGCGCTTAACCAAGTCTTCTTTGGCTTTAGCTGTTTCTTCCTGAGCTTTCTTCTCTTCCTCGTCTTCCACATCGCCAAGGTCCAACTCACCTTTAGCCACATCGGCAAACGATTTACCATCAAACTCGGTGAGATGACTCATTAGCCACTCGTCAATACGGTCCGATAGCAGCAGCACTTCGATACCTTTCTTACGGAAGATCTCTAAGTGCGGGCTATTTTTCGCCGCATTAAAGCTGTCGGCGACCACGTAGTAAATCTTCTTCTGCCCCTCTTTCATACGCTCAACGTAGTCGACCAGTGACTGCTCCTGGGCGGCAGTATCGGTATGCGTTGAAGCAAAACGGAGCAGGCCAGCAATCTTTTCGCGATTGGCGGCGTCTTCACCTGGCCCCTCTTTTAGCACGCTGCCAAATGTATTCCAGAAGGTCTGGTACTGCTCATTGTCTTTCGCCAACTTCTTGAGCATATCCAACGCACGCTTGGTCAACGCACCCTTGATCTTATCGACCTTGGGGTCTTGCTGGAGCAGCTCACGAGAAACGTTCAGAGAGAGATCGCGGGTATCTAATACGCCCTTGATAAAACGCAGATACAGGGGCAAGAACTGCTCCGCGTCGTCCATAATGAACACACGCTGAACATACAGTTTAACGCCTCGCGCGCCATCACGATCGAACATGTCAAACGGTGCACGACCCGGCACATACAGCAGGCTGGTGTACTCCAGCTTACCCTCAACCTTATTGTGGCTCCAGGTCAGCGGATCGCTAAAATCGTGGGCAACGTGCTTGTAAAATGCCTTGTACTCGTCCTCAGTGACATCGCTTTTCGGACGAGCCCATAACGCAGTCGCTTCGTTAACCGTTTCCCACGTGGTGATTTCACTGCCTTCAATATCGTTGCCTTCGTCGTCCTTCGCCGTTTCGGTTTTAGGCATACGTACGGGCACTTCAATATGGTCGGAGTATTTGCGCACTAGCCCTTGCAGGCGATAGTCGTCGGCAAACTCTTTAGCATCGTCTTTAAGATGCAGCGTGATTTCAGTACCGTGACGTTCACACTCAATATCAGCAACGGTGAACTCACCCTCACCCTTTGAGCGCCACTCGACCCCTGCTGAGGCGTCAGTGCCCGCTTTGCGGGTGTGTACCGTCACTTCATCAGCAACGATAAATCCAGAGTAGAAACCTACCCCGAACTGGCCAATCAACTTAGCGTCTTTCTGCTGCTCGCCAGAGAGCTGCTTTAGGAACTCTGCGGTACCTGAGCGTGCGATAGTACCCAGATTCGCAATGACATCATCGCGATTCATGCCAATGCCATTATCACGTAGCGTGATGGTGTTAGCCTCGCGATCATGCTCAATTTCAATGCGCAGCTCGCTGTCACCTTCATAAAGCGCATCGTTATCAAGTGCGGCATAACGCAGTTTGTCACAGGCATCAGCTGAGTTAGAGATCAGCTCGCGTAAAAATATCTCCCGGTTAGAGTACAGGGAGTGAATCATTAAATTTAGGAGTTGCTTAACTTCCGTTTGAAAGCCAAGAGTTTCTTCCTGGGTTGCCGTCGTCATGCGCTTAGCCCTCATTAATCACGTTGTGCTTGGCGCTCCTGCCTAACGTTAGGCAAGAGCGGAAAAGGTTGTGAACTCAATATGGGGATAAGCGGCGGGATTTCAAGAAGGTGAGTGAGAAGAAGCGGCTGGCGTTTGCTCTGCATATTTCCAATTACGATATTCTGACAGGTGGGCATCGACACGATTAAGTAACCAACCTACGATCAAAACATCATCAACAATGCCAATCATTACGAGAAAGTCGGGAATAAGATCAAAAGGCATGACAAGATAAGCAAGTGCTAGCGCCATCAGCCCAAAGGCCGACCAGGGAATAGGGCGAAAACTGCCTCGCAGCACGTCACGCGTCATAGGCAAAAACAGCTTTAGAGCTCGGCCAATGCGTTTCACTGCCCATACACGTGTTTTGAGCCGTCGAAACAACCACCACGTAGACATTCGTGCCATCGTTATTGAATCCTCTAGGTTTCGTAATTATCAGAACATTGTTGGCACATTTAGTTCATCATCGACCCAGCAATACAGTTCTAGCACTATAGCGGCTAGACACCATTAGCGAGCAAGAGGGAGTGCCATGCAAGCTTCGCCATTTCGATTAACATTTCGCAGCCTATTTGCGGCAATGCTCATCGGCTTACCAACTGCCTCCTGGGCAACATCTGACTCAGCGATGCGTGAGGCACTTGAAGCTGCACGTCAACAGCAGTGGCAACAGATCAATGACCGCGCGATAGAGGGGCATATCCTTAGCGGCTATGTTGACTACCATCGCCTACGTAGCCAATTGCCTAATGCAGCCCCCAGTCAAGTGCTGCAGTTTATCGAGCGCCATGCTGATTCACCGCTATCAGAATGGATGCGTGGCCAAGCGATCGCAAAGTATGGCTATGCGGGCCGATTTGGCGACCTGCTTGCCGTTGCTGACGGCGTACCAACAGGCACTGCTCGTCAGTGTTACTACTACACAGCTCTCTTGGATAGAGCACCTGCTGAAGCTCGCGAAGCGGGGCTTGAGCTGTGGCTCGTGGGTAGCTCCCAGCCAGATGCCTGCGACCCGCTGTTCAATCGCCTTCGCGCGGATGGCACCATTGATGCCACGGCAATTTGGGAGCGTAAAATGCTCGCCTGGCAGGCGGGCGAAGAGCGCTTAAGCAGCTATCTAGGCGGGTTGTTGAGCAGTCAGTGGCAAACAGCACTGAATACCGCTGAAACGGTCATAAACTCATCAGGCGCGCTTGCCTCAGCACCTACCTGTCTTGGCCCTGAATGCGCTGCCACGGCGGCGTTTTATAAAGCCGCCATGCAGCGCTACACGCGTGAAAACACCCCAGCAGCCTTCTCAACGTGGCAAGCCATTGGGCCACGCCTCAACTTAGCCCATACTGACCGCCAAGCGATCGAAGAAGAACTTGCGTTTTATGCACTCGTACGCAACGTTCCTGGCACCCTTTCCTGGGTCGACAGCGTCCTACCCTCGCTGAACAGCGAACGCGTATTAGAGTTGCGCGTTCGCGACGCTCTGGCCAAAAGACAGTGGACCGATGTCGTCCACTGGATCACTGAAATGCCTAGCAGTCAGCAGGAAAGTAGCCGCTGGCAGTACTGGCTAGCCAGGGCCAATGAGCAACTGGGTAATCGTGACGCAGCGTTAGCGCGTTACCAACAAGCAGCAACCGACCGAAGTTTCTATGGCTTTGCTGCTGCCGAAAAACTCAACCAACCCTACCAGCTCAACTTAGAACGCAACCATTTTGACGAAACCACTAGGGCACAAACGGCACGCCTGCCGGTGGTTCAGCGCACTGAAGCACTCCTACGTATAGGCGAAGATGGGTTAGCCAACAGCGAGTGGCTATATGCCGTACAGAATGGCACACCTTATCAGGCGCGGGCGCTCGCCGATTACGCCGCTCACCAGCAGTGGCATGCTCGCTTAGTGCAAACCACGATTGCAGCTGAAATGTGGGACGCGCTGGATTGGCGTTTCCCAGCGGCTTATCGTGATAGCTTCCTACATTGGGGCCGCATAACCGGCGTCGACCCTTATTTACTGATGGCCATTACCCGGCGTGAAAGT
The DNA here is from genome assembly GCF_014897875.1 of Halomonas sp. 3A7M. Lineage (NCBI taxonomy): Bacteria > Pseudomonadati > Pseudomonadota > Gammaproteobacteria > Oceanospirillales > Halomonadaceae > Halomonas > Halomonas sp. 3A7M. The sequence goes on along the minus strand of NZ_JABUZD010000162.1, from coordinate 106,817 downwards.
GCTTACAACCCAGTCGCCCTTTCGCCTGCGGGTGCCCGGGGATTAATGCAGTTAATGCCAGGCACTGCTAGCCAAGTTAGTCGTCAACTGGGGCTAAATGATCCAGGTCCTTACGGCGTTTTAGAGCCTGAGCTTAATATTCGCTTAGGTAGCACCTACTTGCGTGACAAGCTGGAACGCTATCAAGGTAATCGGTTGGCCGCCACCGCCGCTTATAACGCAGGACCAGGCAGAGTAGATCAATGGCTAGGCAACAACAGCATGGAATCGTTTGACCTGTTTGTAGAAAGCATTCCTTTCCGGGAAACCCGAGATTATGTACAGGCCGTGTTGAGCTACCGGGTCATTTTCGAAAGCCTGGCAAACGGCGGCAACAGCGAGGGCGTCTCACTACTTAGTGAGAGTGAGCAGGCCGTTCGCTATGATCGCGCGCTGCTTGTAAGCCGATAACCTCAACAGCCCCTCCACTGACACAGCGCCCGGTTATACCGGGCGCTGTTCTAACGCTAGACGAACACCAAATACCACCAGCACCACACCGGTAGCGGCATTGAGCGTTTGTGCAAAACGAGCGCTGGCCAACCATTTACTAGCCCCACCCACCATTAGCACCACGCTAATTTGCCAGATATTGGCAATCATGAAATGAACCCCTGCAAGCCATAATGATTTCAGCAGTGCTGGATCAGCAGGCGAGATAAATTGGGGTAAAAATGCCATATAGAACACCACGGTTTTGGGGTTCAAGACATTGGACAGCAACCCTTCTTTGATAGGCTGCCAAAATGGCACTGGTGAGCCGCTTGCCATCACGCCCTGAACAGGCAAAGGAGTGCCACGACGCGCCGCCAGCAGGCTGGAGACGCCCAGCCAAATCAGGTAAGCCGCCCCCACCAGTTTTAGCATATGAAATGCCCAGGCCGACTGCAGTAATATCAGTGAAATACCCAACGCTGAAATAGTTGCGTGGACGAACAACCCGCAGCAAATAGCGATACTTGTTGCAATACCATCTCGAACACCACCGCGGGCAGTGTTGCGGATGACGAGTAGCGTATCAACCCCAGGGCTTATTGATAGCAGCGTTATCGCCACAAGGAACGAGACAAACTGAGCATCGATAAAACCGATTTGCGTCATGAGAGGAAGCCCGCCAAAAGTTAAAAAATCTTAAGCCCACAACTGGACGTCTGAATTATTTGCTTCTACATTAATTTTGGCAGGCATTCACAAAGGATGCTTGCCCAATCATTAAGCATGTTAAGGATATGGACGATGGCGACTGGCACTGTCAAGTGGTTCAACGAGACCAAAGGTTACGGCTTCATCTCTCCTGATGACGGCGGTGACGATCTATTTGCCCACTTCTCCGAAATTCAAGCTGAAGGTTTCAAGACCCTGCAAGACGGTCAAAAAGTCAGCTTTGAGGTAACACAGGGTAAAAAAGGCCTTCAGGCTTCTAACATTCGTCCGGTCTAACGCCAGAGGAATAAAACAAGGCCCGCTCATGCAGCGGGCCTTATTCGTGTTCACTGATTATGTAAGCACATTACTCCTGGGCGCGCTCAGTTTCTTGCTCCTCACCGACACTGTCCATACTTTCACTGTCCATACTTTCACTGTCCATACTTTCACTGATCGGCTGCTCACTCTCGAGGGCCTCAAACTGCTCTTCTAAACGCTTTTGCGCTTCTTCAAAACGTCGCTCAGTGTCTTCAATTAGCGCATCTACGTCGGTGGCCTCCAAATGATCATCTAAGTCAGACGTACCGGGTAAGCTGGACTCCGTTTCCCAACTTGGGGTTGGAGCGTCACCATCCATCGGCTCCAAGACCGGTGTCTGCTGCTCGACTTCTTTAAACTGCTCATCTAAGCGGCGCTGGGCTTCTTCAAAGCGGCGCTCGGTCTCAGCAATAACGTCATCGACATCTGAACGAGTGGTTTCGCCAGGCATAGCACTGGCTTCATCGAGAGCATCTTCAGGGTCCGCTGCAAGCGTGTCTTCATCCGCCTGCACCTCTTCGTTATTGGGCGAGATTGAGGCTTCCGATGCATCATTACTGTCATCTCTCAGTGCCTCTGCTGCCTCTAGCTCCTCTGCCGCTTGGCGCGCTTCAATGTCCTCTTCTATATCATCCGCACTAGCGGCTTCATCCATCTCTTCGCTGCCATCTGCAACAGTAGGTGCTTGTTGAGCATCCACGTCACTGCTAGAGGTGTCCTGCTCATTTGTAGTCGTAGTATCTTCCTGTGCGTCGCCGCAGGCGCTTAGCAGCAGCGCGAGACTGGCTAGTAGCGGCATCCAAAAGCGATTTACCATTGGATTTTCTCCTTAACAGTGGTTCAAATAATAAAAAACACTTAGTGGCGATCATTAGCCGTCAATAGTGAGCACCCTTCTGGCAGCAGCACTTTCAGCGCAAGCGGCACTACTTCGACGCAAAATCGCTCATAGCGACGCGCCTCTCCATCTAAGGTTAACGGCCAAGGTTCATCATCTGGCTGAGTCGTTACCGACAGCTGGCTGGCGGTAAAATAGCGCACAAAGCGCCCTTCGGCTGGAAACTGCTGCAACTCATTCAGCAACGTCGGCAACTCTGCCGCTGATGAAAAGTCCTTGACCAGTAGCACATCGAAACGGCCATCGTCGAGCTTAGCTCTTGGCGCTAATACTTGCCCGCCGCCAGATTGGCGACCATTGCCCAGCGCGAGAAGTAACAGCGACGCTTCTTGCTGCTGGTCCCCCCAATGCAACGTGCCGCAATAACTACGGTGCCGCCATGCTTTCAAAGCGCCCATTAGGGAGTATGCGCCACCACCTAACATGCGCTTTAGCGTTTTAGGGGTTGATGAGGTAATTTCGGCACCAAATCCGCCAGTTGTCATGTTGACGTAATAACTAACCGCTTCTTCTGCGCCTGACTGAGCGGTCATTCTGATCACATCAATCGGCGCTGGAGACAAGTGCCTTGCGGCCTCAAGCGCTGGCCCTGGCTCCAGCGGCAAACCGAGGGAAGTAGCAAAATCGTTGGCACTGCCTAACGGCACAATACCTAGTGCTGGTCGCAAATCATGAGCAATCCGCATGAGCCCGTTAACCACTTCATTCACGGTACCATCGCCACCGCAGGCAATGACCCGCGTCGCGCCCAGCTCGACCGCTTGGGCAGCAAACTCAGCGGCATCGCCGCCTTCCCAGGTCGAACGTACGATGATCGACATCCCTGTCTTGCGCTGCTCTTCAACAGCTTCGCGCAGCGCCGGGTTACCGGCAGACTTACCGTTAATAATCAGTAAATAGTGCTGCTGTGTATCTGTCACCGGCGCATTCCCTCTCCATGGTTAGTTCGCTGGCTTACCTTATGCCAGCGCTTTCTCAACAACTTCGAATACGTTTGACGATAAAGGCTCCTGCTTAATACGCACAAGTTCATCGCGCATTAACTGTTGACGCTCTTCGTCGAAACGCTGCCAACGGGTTAACGGTGTCACCAGCCGTGCAGCTATTTCGGGATTCAGGCGATTTAGCTCAATAACCACATCGGCTAACAGCGCGTATCCTTTACCATCTAAACGATGGAAATTAATCCGATTTTGGGCAAAGGCTCCGATCAGGGCACGCACTTTATTAGGGTTCTTAATTGAAAATGCTGGGTGCTGCATTAGATATTGAACACGTTCCAGAACATCTGGCTGCGGGCGTGACACCTGTATGGTGAACCACTGATCCATCACCAACGGGTCATGTGCCCATTTTTCGCCAAAGGTCTTCAGTGCTGGAGACGCGATATCATCACAGTCACTATGAACCAACAAGGTCAGCGCAAGACGAACATCGGTCATGTTATGTTCCGCAGCAAACTGCGTTTCGCAAAACGTAATGCCCGCTTCGTCCTCAATCGCCATTAAATAAGTTAAGGCGACGTTTTTGAGGCTACGCTGGGCGATCTGTTCAGGCGTTGGCGCGTAGGGTTCATCGCTTTGGTTCGCTTTATACACGGCGACAAATTCATCACGCAGCGCAACGGCTAACGACTGACGCACGAATTCGCGAGCGGCGTGTATTGCGTCCACATCTACAATCGGCTGCTGCTCGGCAATATAGGCTTCAGAGGGTAGCGTCAGCATTTCTGCCAGCACCGCTTTATCGCTCATAGCGCTGGTAAGCAGCGTTCTAAAGGCTTCCACAACACGGCTATCCATGACCTTTTCAACACCATTACGGTGTGCAGCGATTAGATCATCTAACGCCAGCATAGCAAGCCGCTGGCCCGCATCCCAACGGTTAAAGCCATCGCTGTCATGCGTCAGCAAAAACGCAAGGTCTTCACGCGAATAGGGAAAGTGTAGCTTTACGGGTGCAGAAAAATCGCGCAGCAGTGAAGGAACAGGCGCTTCAGCAACATCAGTAAAGACAAACGTCTGCTCATCTTCAGTGAGATGAATAACAGCGTCGTTACCTAGCTTCTCACCTGACAGTGTTAATGTCAGATCCTGCCCCGACTTGGTGCCCACTAGCCCCATACGTACGGGAATGTGTAACGGCAGTTTGTCTGATTGTCCTGGAGTCGCGGGGGTACGTTGGCGCAGAGTGAGATGATACTCCCCATGGGCGTAATCGTATTCACCGTGCGCATCGATTTCAGGCGTGCCTGCCTGGGAGTACCAACGCATAAATTGGCTAAGGTCTACATCAGACACCTCGGCCATGCAGCCCACAAAGTCTTCGATGGTCACTGCCTGACCATCAAAACGTTCAAAATAAAGATCTGAGCCACGACGGAAGTCTTCCCAACCCAGTAAATTACGCAGCATGCGCACAACCTCTGCGCCCTTTTCGTATATCGTCAGGGTGTAAAAGTTGGTGATTTCAATAAAGTGGTCTGGCCGGATCGGATGCGCCGTCGGCCCTGCATCTTCGGCGAACTGAGCAGTGCGGAAAAACGACACGTCTTGAATGCGCTTAACGGGAGCCGAGTTGGTGTCGGCGGAAAAGCACTGATCACGAAATACGGTAAAGCCCTCTTTTAAAGAGAGTTGGAACCAATCACGGCAAGTCACTCGATTGCCTGACCAGTTGTGAAAATATTCATGGGCAACAATCCCTTCCACATTTTGGAAGGCTGCGTCCGTCGCGGTATTGGGATGAGTTAATACCGCAGCGGAGTTAAATATATTAAGCCCTTTGTTTTCCATTGCCCCCATATTGAAGTCATTCACTGCCACAATCATAAACAGATCAAGGTCGTATTCACGGCCATAGGTCTGTTCGTCCCATGCCATAGCACGCTTAAGGGAGGCCATCGCATGTTCGGTTTTATCTAGGTTTTCTTGCTCGACCCACAACTGCAGCGTCACGCTGCGGCCGCTCATAGTCTCAAAAGAATCTTCCACCTTATGCAAATTACCGGCAACTAAAGCGAACAGATAGCAGGGTTTCGGGTGCGGGTCTTCCCAGGTTGCAAAGTGGCGGCCATTTTCCAACGCACCTTGATCAACAGGGTTACCATTGGCGAGTAGCACTGGCTCACTGGTGGCGTTACCAATCACCGTTACCTTAAAAGTGGCCATCACATCAGGACGATCGGGGTAATAAGTAATTCGCCGAAAGCCTTCTGCTTCGCACTGGGTGCAATACATGCCGTTAGATTGGTACAGCCCTTCCAACGCAGTATTGCTGCTGGGAGCTAGCTCTACCTCACTCTCCAGCATAAAGGTCTCTGGCACATCCGCTATGTGCAGCACCTCATCCGTTAACTGATACGCAGCATCAGCCAAAGGGCTACCATCGATAGCGAGTGATATCAGCGTCAGATGCTCACCGTTAAGCACTAACGGCGACTGTGAATCAGCGCTTGGATGACGCTCTATTTGCAGGCGTGCTTTTACGCGGGTTGCTGCAGGGTCAAGATCAAACGTCAGCTCGGTATGGGTAACTAGGTAGGCGGGCGGCTGATAGTCGCTTAAATAAACCGGCTGCGGATCAGACATAGTGCGTGACTCCTGTAAGCTTATAAATTATTTGATGAGGCAGCGCCTAACGCTGCATCATCGTATTACTGTCGATCGAGTTAATTAATCACGGAAGTTATCGAACTGTAGCGGTAGTTCAGGCCCCTCTTCGCCACGTAAAAGCGCCATCACGCTCTGAAGATCGTCGCGTTTTTTACCCGTAACGCGCACTTTTTCACCCTGAATCTGAGCCTGTACTTTTAGCTTGCTGGCTTTGATACGCTTAACCACATCTTTTGCTTCAGCCTGATCAAGCCCCTGCTTTAGAACGACCTCCTGACGGGCTTTCACGCCAGACAACACCGGGTCTTGAATATCCATACAACGGGCATCAATCCCCCGCGCGATCAGTCGATTGCGCAACACGTCAAGCATTTGTTTTAATTGGAAATCAACCTCAGCTTCAAGCTGAACTTTCTCTCCTTCAAGTGAAAAGCTGGCATCAACACCTTTAAAATCAAAGCGCGACTGCACTTCACGGTTTGCTTGGTCGATAGCGTTGGACGCTTCGTGCTGATCAAACTCTGACACAATATCAAATGAGGGCATGGCATCATTCCTAGTAAGACATGACCCACTATTCTAGAGCAGCTAGCCCCTACCCGGCCAATTTCTTACATAATGTGTCTTGCAGCGCTAATTTCGGCACCCCCCAAAACTTGAACAGAATTCACCATTAACTATACAAGACTTAACCACAGCAATATTAAATTGGCGCTGGATGAATTAACCTAGCCATCATTTACTTAATCACTTACCGATGGACACCGACCATGAGCGATCGCGATGCACGTCACAAAGCGTCGATGGAAAAACTGAAAGCCCGCGTTGACGAAAAAGTGGCCAACGCTACCGAGCAGCGTGGGCTGTTGTTGATAAATACGGGCAATGGCAAAGGTAAGACGACTGCCGCCTGGGGCACCGTCACTCGCTCGCTTGGCTATGGCTATAAAGTTGGTGTCGTGCAATTTATTAAGGGATTATGGGAGTGCGGTGAACGCAATCGGCTGGAAGAAGACGCAAATCTCAGTGTTGCCATCATGGCCACGGGCTTTACTTGGGATACCCAGAATCGCGAGTCAGATACCCAAGCTTGCCAAGCAGTATGGCAAGAAGCTGAAAAAATGCTCGCAGACCCAGCGACTTATCTGGTTGTCCTGGATGAAATTACTTACATGTTGAAGTTCGGTTATTTAGATATTGATACCGTTAAGCAAGCACTGATCAATCGACCGCAAGAACAAACGGTGATTATTACCGGACGCAATGCGCATCGGGATTTAGTGTCAATGGCGGATACAGTGACAGAGATGCAAGAGGTACGGCACGCGTTTAACAATGGCCTGCAAGCCCGTCGCGGCATCGACTTTTAGTTTCAATACGGATGCTAAAAAGCAAAAAGGGGCGATTAAATCGCCCCTTTTTTCAACTTCTCAATTTTTTTCAACTACTCAATTATCTCAGCAGCTGACAAACACACACTATTTATGCATGAATGCTCGCTTAGCCTTCAAACGGGTTACGCAGGACAATCGTTTCCATACGGTCAGGGCCAGTTGAGATAATATCAATGCTGGTACCTACCTGCTCTTCTAAGAAGCTGATGTAAGCACGTGCATTGGCAGGCAGATCCTCAACCTTCTTAGCGCCCAGGGTAGATTCTTTCCAGCCCGGAAGATCATGGTACAGCGGCTCAACAGCTTCGTAGCCTTCTGAATCAACCGGATTATCCAGCACATCGCCATCTTTACTACGATAACCCACGCACACACGAATATTTTCCAGGCCATCCAAAACATCAAGCTTGGTTAAGCAGATACCAGAGACTGAGTTGATCTGCACCGCATGACGCAATGCTACGGCGTCAAACCAGCCACAACGGCGCGCGCGCCCCGTGGTTGCTCCAAACTCATGCCCACGCTCGGCTAGATGACGGCCATGGTCGTCAAAAAGCTCGGTCGGGAATGGGCCAGAGCCAACGCGGGTGGTATAGGCTTTGGTGATACCCAGTACGTAGTCAAGGTAAAGCGGGCCAACACCTGAACCGGTAGCCGTTCCGCCAGCGGTGGTATTAGAGCTGGTGACGTAGGGATAGGTACCGTGATCAATATCCAACAGCGAGCCTTGAGCACCTTCAAAGAGGATGTTCTCACCGGCTTTACGCAGATCATGCACCATACTAACGGTGTCTGTAACCATAGGCCGTAGCTCTTCGGCCATCTGCATAGCGCTATCCAGTACTTCCTGGAAGTCCACCGCTGGCTCGCCGTGATAGTTCACCAACACAAAGTTGTGGTAGTCCAATACCTCGCCAAGCTTCGAGGCAAAACGCTCACGGTGGAGCATATCACCTAAACGCAGACCACGACGGGCAACTTTATCCTCGTAAGCAGGCCCGATTCCACGACCAGTGGTGCCGATCTTAGCAATGCCGCGCGCTTTTTCACGTGCTTGGTCCAAACGCACATGGTAAGGCAGGATCAACGGACAAGCCGGTGACAAGCGCAAGCGCTCACGTACCGGCACGCCCTTCTCTTCAAGCTCACGGATCTCTTTGATCAGCGCTTCAGGCGACAATACTACGCCATTACCGATCACACAGGTTTTACCTGGACGCAACACACCAGAGGGAATCAGGTGAAGAACCGTTTTCTCACCGTCAATCACCAAGGTATGGCCTGCGTTATGACCGCCTTGAAAGCGCACCACTGCTGAGGCTGATTCGGTGAGCAGGTCAACAATCTTGCCTTTGCCTTCATCACCCCATTGGGTACCCAGGACTACGACATTCTTACCCATTATGCACTCGTCTCTTGTGTCAGGGTCATTGTCTGCCAACGACCGTCAATAAACTCAAGACGGCGGTCACAACTGTGCTCCGCCGGCCCAGTACGCTGCCCAGGCAGCGCTTGAATCACGCGTTCACCCTGCTCACGCAGCGCAGCAATGGCAGCGTTAAGCGACTCTTCTTCTTGGGCAGGCGCCCAAACAGCCCCCTGGCTGGGTGAAGCCAGCGCCAGGGATGCCAATTGTTTTAAATCCATAGAAAAACCGGTCGCCGGACGCGCACGCCCAAAAGCACGGCCAGTGTCATCATAACGCCCGCCTTTGGCCAATGCATGGCCATAACCAGGCACATAGGCAGCAAACATCATACCAGTGTGGTACTGATAACCACGCAGCTCCGCTAAATCAAAATAGAGCGAAACATCAAAGCGCGCCAATACGCCTTTATAGAGTGCTTCCAACTGGTCAAGTGCCGCCCTCACCGGCGCGGGGGCACCGGCAAAACGATCTCGTGCTTGCCCTAACACACTTGCATCACCATGCAGCTCACCAAGCGCTATCAGCATATCTGCCAAAGCTGGATCGCTGACACTGCGGTGAACGAGCCCAGCTAACTGGCCCGGCGATTTCAGCGCTAGTGCTTCAAACAGCGCCCGCTCCTGCTCATCGCTAAGCGCAGCTGCCTCGACAAAGCTACGATAAATGCCAATATGGCCCAGCGCCAGGTGAATTTCATCAGCGCCCGCTGCTTTTAAGCTGGCCAGTGCCAAATGAATAATTTCACTGTCAGCTTCTAAACCTGCGTGACCAAACAGCTCGACCCCTACCTGCACAGGGCTTCTCCCACCCTGGTGCTGGTCGGCTTTAGCGCGCAGCACATTCGTGCAGTAGCACAATCGAACCGGCCCTTGCCGCTTCAGGGAGTGGGCATCCATACGCGCCACCTGAGGAGTTACATCGGCAGATGCACCCATCATGCGACCCGTTAGTTGGTCAGTTAATTTAAACGTCTGAAGATCTAGATCGGTACCGGTACCCGTAAGCAAGGAGTCCAAAAACTCCACCGGCGGCGGCATTACTTGGTCGTAGCCCCAGCAATGGTAGAGATCAAGCAGCGCACGGCGCAGCTCTTCCATGCGGCTTGCCTGAGGCGGCAGCACCTCATCCATGCCGTCGGGCAATAGCCAGCGGTCAGCGATGGTCATGTGAACAATCCTGCGAGACAATGAAGGCCCAAACAAGCAGCTACATCATGACGCGTTTTAGGCGTTCATGGACAAGCGCTAGTGAAATGAGGGCCACAAAAAAACCGGGCGACGCCCGGTTAATTAAGTCTATCACGTTTGTGCGCCAGATGAACCCCGCTAGGATTGCATAACCTAACGGGGCTGGGCACACATATAACTACTCTCCGTTACTAGGAACCGCACTACGCAAATAGCGGAAGAAATCACTATTCGGTTCCAGTACCAGCAGGTTGTTATCACCTGCGAAGCTTTCACGATAAGCGTTCAAACTGCGCCAGAAAGCGAAGAACTCCTGATCCTGACCATAAGCCTGGGAGAAAATGGCTGCCGCTTCTGCATCCCCTTCACCACGCAGCGTTTCAGAACGCTCATTGGCCTGGGCGAGCAGTACCTGACGTCGACGATCAGCGTTAGCGCGAATACGCTCAGCCTCTTCCTGACCTTGCGCACGCCATTCGCGGGCTTCACGCTCACGCTCTGAACGCATCCGCTCAAATACCGCTGCTGATACATCCTCTGGCAAGTCGATACGCTTGATACGAATATCACGAATCGCGACACCCAACTCTTCACGCATTAACTCATCAAGGTCAGCGGTAGGCCCCGTCATCAGATCATCGCGCCGTTCGGCGATAATCTCCTGAAGGTTCAAGCGACCAAACTCGTTACGTAAGCTTTCGTCTACACGCGGCTGAATCAGGCGTATCGCCATTAATTCATCGCCTGCAGTTGCTTCGTAGTAACGTGTGGGATTGACTACCTGCCACTTAACGTACGAGTCGACAATAACCGCTTTTTGCTCAAGGGTCAGATAGCGACTGGTGTCAGTATCAAGGGTCAGCAAACGCGTATCAAACTTACGGATCGTTTGTGCAATCGGTATTTTGACATGCAGTCCTGGCTGAATATTCTCTTCGATGACTTCACCAAAACGCAGCTTAACGGCACGCTGGGTTTCATCCACTACATACAAGCTATTACTAGCTAGCCAAGCCACAGCGGCCAAGCCACCTACGATTAGCAGGGATCGATTATTAATCATTTAGCGGCCCTCCCTGCGAATGGGGTTACTTGATGACGAGGATGAAGAACTGCTCTGACTCCCCCTCAGTGAATCCAGAACCCGCGGATCAATCGATTCACTTCTACCATCACCACTGTTACTGGAAGAAGCATTACTGCCAGCAGCGCTACCACTACGCATTTGATCTAGTGGCAAATACATCAAAGGCGCATTTTCACTTACATCCAGAAGCACTTTGGGAGTATTACCAAAGACGTCTTCAATCGCATCCAGGTACATACGTTCACGCATGATGCCAGGCGCGTTGCGATACTCGGTCAACAACGCGTTAAAGCGGTTAGCTTGACCTTGTGCTTCAGCCACCACCGACTCTCTATAACCTTGACCTTGCTCAACGACACGCTGCGCTTGGCCTTGAGCCGCTGGGATAATGGCATTGGCATAGGCCATCCCTTCGTTGATCGTACGCTGACGATCTTCACGTGCGCGAATAACATCATCGAAAGCATCGATAACGGGTGCAGGCGCGGAGGTTGACTCAATGTTAATTGTCTGTAGACGAATACCAGCGCCGTAAGCATCCAAATAAGATTGGAGGCGGCTGGCCACAGAGCTACCTAAAATTTCACGACCAGAGGTTAAAATGTCGATCATGTCAGTGCCGCCGACAACGTGACGCAAGGCGGAGTCCAAGGCATTCTCGATAGACAGTGCTGGATCGCGTACGTTTAACACGAAGTCACGTGGATTGGCCACTTGATACTGAGCAGAAATTTCCACTTCAACGATGTTTTCATCACGCGTCAGCATAGACTGCGTTTGAGAAACTGACCGAACACGGGTCACGTTCACCATACGAACATCGTCAATTAACGGCGGATTCCACTGCAGGCCTGGGTCTACGATGCCCTGATACTCACCGAAACGCAGTACGACGCCACGCTCAGACTGGTCGACCAGATAAAAACCGGATGCGGCCCAGATAGCTAAAGCGACAACGACCAGCAAACCAGGTAGCGCTAGAGAGTTACGCGGCTTACCACCACCGCTTTTACCACTCCCATTACCACCATTACGTTTTTTGCCACCGCCACCCAGCATTCCGTTTAATTTATCTTGAAATTTCTTTAGTGCTTCATCGAGGTCGGGCGGACCTTGATTATTGCCACCATTATCACCTCCACCATTACTTCCACCACGATCACCGCCGTTATTACCACGTCGGCCACCACTGCTCCAGGGGTCGTGCTGGTTGCCACCACCAGGCTCATTCCAGGCCATACTTCTTCTCCACTAAGGTGTTCACCTGCACTTAGCCTTACGATTAGTAAGGCCGGTGCTTTTAATATTATTGCTATATAAATCTTGTACCATACTTCCACCCGAGTTCACATAGGAGCTCACATACCCAAGCTCACTTATATTTAAGCTCATATATGCGATGCCGCCTACTTGACTACCATTCGTCAATTTCGCGTAAAGCGACGGGTAAATAGGTATTGGCACGCTCACCAAGTTGAGCCATGAGCTGATTGAAATCACGTCTAGGCAAGCGCACGTCTAAAACAGACTGCCCTTGCTCATCAAAATACTCTTCTCGAACTGCGTTCAACTCATGCAGGCCTGCACGCAGCTTACCCTGCTCCGGAGACAGTGTCAGCGAGAAGCCAATAACATCATTTGCTAAACGTTCGGTTAGCGCCTCATGCAGCAAATTAAGGCCTTGTCCTTGCTGAGCAGAGAGCCAAACAACCTCAGGAACGCCGTGGCCATCGCGCTCAATTCGCGGTGCACTATCAAGACGGTCGATTTTATTCATGACCTTAAGCACTGGCACGCTATCAGCGCCTATCTCTTTGAGTACACTATCGACTTGCTCAACATTGGCATCACGATCAGGATCAGCAGCATCTATTACATGCACCAACAGCGATGCTTCCGCAGCCTCTTGAAGCGTTGCTCGGAAAGCTTCAACCAACTTGTGGGGCAGATGGCGAATAAAACCGACTGTATCGGCCATCACCACAGGGCCAACGTCTGCAATTTCGAGACGACGAAGTGTCGGGTCAAGCGTGGCAAATAGCTGGTCAGCTGCGTATACCTCAGCATTGGTAAGCGCATTAAACAGCGTCGATTTACCGGCATTGGTATAGCCAACTAATGAAACGCTGTGAATCTCGGCACGTGAACGTGCGCGGCGGTTCTGGTCGCGCTGGCTGCGAACTTTATCGAGTCGTTTATGAATAGATTTAATGCGCCCGCGCAGCAAACGACGGTCGGTTTCTAACTGCGTTTCACCAGGGCCGCGTAAACCGATACCGCCCTTCTGACGCTCTAAGTGGGTCCAGCCGCGCACTAGGCGAGTGGACATATATTCAAGCTGGGCAAGCTCTACCTGCAGCTTACCCTCATGGGTTCGTGCCCGCTGCGCGAAAATATCGAGTATTAAACCGGTACGATCAAGCACTCGACACTTGAGCTCATGCTCAAGGTTGCGCTCTTGGGAGGGGCTTAGGCTATGGTTGAAGATCACCAGTTCTGCTTGGTGAGCTGCGAGCAGTGCTCGCAGCTCCTCCAACTTGCCTGACCCAATAAACGTTCGGGAGTCAGGGCGCTGTCGGCTAGCAGTGAGTAATGTCGCGGGCTCTGCGCCAGCAGAGCGCACGAGCTCTAAGAACTCACCCGGGTCTTCACGTGCTTGCTCATCATGAAAGTCAACGTGAACAAGTACTGCCGTTTCACCGGCATCTGGGCGCTCAAAAAACAATCAATACCTCGTGGACTCTCTAGCTATCCAGCGGTGTTAGATGTCCGCGTCGGGCGCGGCTGGATCTTGTGCCGGCAAACGCACGTTGCGCGAAGGCACTACCGTGGAAATAGCGTGTTTATAAACCATCTGACTGACGGTATTGCGCAATAAAATGACAAACTGGTCAAATGATTCAATCTGGCCCTGCAATTTAATGCCGTTCACCAGGAAAATAGAGACCGGAATGCGCTCCTTGCGCAAAATGTTCAGGTACGGGTCTTGAAGGGACTGCCCTTTGGACATGTTGCTCTCCCTAAAACTGTCGTTGGGGTTGGTTATAAATGGCGCGCCCTACTGGTGCTGCGCCGCAATCTTGTTGCCCGAAAGGCCTGGGGTTGTCAAAAGAGCCAGCCGGCCACTCGAAAACACTTGCTTACGAAATCACTATCTTACGCTAAGCACCGCTTTCACGCACGAATTTCAGCACCTTATCCAATACGTCAGGCTGCTGTGAGTCTACCCACGTAAGCGACGGCCAACTTCTTAACCACGTAAGCTGCCGCTTAGCGAGCTGGCGAGTTGCTATCACGCCACGTTCAATTAACTCGTTTTCGTCGTACTTACCGTCTAAGTGCTCCCATACTTGACGATAGCCAACACTCTTCATTGCTGGCAAGCCAAGATGGATGTCAGAACGTTGTTTGAGGGCGGCGACTTCATCTATCAAGCCCTCAGCCAACATTGTTTTAAAACGCACCGCAATGCGGTTGTGTAGCAATTGGCGATCACTAGGGGCTAATGCTATCGACATCACCCGCCAGGGAAAGGTTTCTGGCTGCTGTTCCGCCCATAGCTCACTCATAGGACGCCCACTTACATAATATACTTCAAGCGCGCGCATTAAGCGCTGTGGATCATTGGGATGGATGCGCTGCGCTGAATCGGCATCCACTTCAGCCAGCATACGATGAAGTGCCGCCAACCCTTCATTCTGCCAAATAGCTTCCAACCGTTGACGTATGGCGGCGTCTGCGGCGGGTAAGTTAGCAACGCCCTCCACCAGACGCTTGAAGTAGAGCATCGTCCCGCCAACCAATAATGGCACGCTGCCTGCCGCGCTGATTTGCCGCATCTCCTGCAGTGCATCTTCACGAAAATCAGCGGCCGAATACGGCTCAGACGGATCACGAATATCAATCAAACGATGCGGCGCGCGCGCCAACTCGGCAGCACTCGGCTTAGCACTGCCAATATCCATCCCGCGATATACCATCGCTGAGTCGACGCTGATCAGCTCATGCCCCAAACGCTCATGCAGAGCCATCGCCGTGTCAGTTTTACCAGCTGCCGTGGGCCCCATTAGAAAAATCGCCCAGGGGCGTGTGTCAACCATCTGCTCTTAGCACTCCCTTCGTTGTCTTAACTAACCACGCCGCTACTGTCCACGTAAGAACAGGCGGTCGAGTGCTTTCATACTCATTTGCGTCCAGGTTGGACGGCCATGATTGCACTGGTCGCTTCGCTCAGTGCGCTCCATATCCCGCAGCAAGGCGTTCATTTCATCGATGGTTAAGCGTCTATTTGCACGGACACTACCATGGCATGCCATGGTCGACAGCAACTCATGGATGCGTGCTTCAACCTGATGGGTGCGTCCAAACCGCGACAGCTCTTCGAGCATTTGACGTATCAGGGCTTCTGGATCTGCCTGAGCCAAAAGGGCTGGCAATTGCCGGACTAACAAGGTTTCTGGCCCCGCCACATCTAGCTCAACGCCTAACTGGGCAATAGCATCGCGCTCACTTTCAGCGGTTGCCACTTCGGCGCGACTGGCGGCCAGGGAAACCGGCACCAGCAACGGCTGTGTATCAATCCCGTCGGCAGCAGCCAGCTGGTTTTTCATGCGCTCGTAGACGATCCGCTCGTGAGCGGCGTGCATGTCTACGAGCACCAATCCTTGAGCGTTTTGGGCCAAAATATAAACACCGTGCAACTGCCCTAGCGCAAAGCCCAACGGCGGCGCTGAGGTTGCATCATGCTCAGGCATCGCCTGCGGAACCTCACGCACTTCTGTCGCTTTTGATGTATTAATGCTCGGCGCGCTCGGCTGCGGCGTTAATAGCGACTCTTCATGATCCGGATGCAGCGCCTGGTAGCCCTGCATAAAACGCCGCACTCGCTCTGCCCCAGGATGGCGTTCAGGTGAGTCTGATAGCGCCATACCCTGCTGCTGCCAACGGGGAGCGGGCGCCGGAACATCGGCCTCATTGGCGTTTCCCGTGACACCCGCCTCTGCTACTTCACCTTCATGCCCATAAGGGGTGCTCTGTTCTTCTTCAGCAGGCTTAGAAGAAGCAAGGCAGTGATGCAGGCTAGAGTAAAGGAAGTCGTGCACCATCCGACCATCGCGAAACCGCACTTCATGCTTCGTTGGATGTACGTTGACGTCGACGACATCAGGGTCAAGTTCCAGGTAAAGCACAAATACTGGATGACGACCGTTATACAACACGTCGCGATAAGCCTGACGAACAGCATGGGCAACCAAGCGGTCACGAACGACGCGGCCATTGACAAAAAAGTACTGCTGATCCGCCTGAGAACGAGAGTGCGTGGGCAAGCCGACCCAGCCACTAATACGCAACCCACCCGCTTCACGTTCAATGTAGCGAGCATGCTCAATAAAGTTTTTACCCAATAAAGAAGCAATGCGCCGCTCGCGTGCGGCTGGCGTCACTCCTGGTGGCAATTGATGCACCACTTTCTGATTATGGCGCAGCACCCAAGCTACGTCGTAGCGGGATAACGCTTGGCGACGAAAAGCTTCTTCAACATGGGCAAACTCTGTTTTTTCGGTGCGTAAAAATTTGCGCCGCGCGGGGGTATTAAAGAACAGATCCCGTACCGCGACACTGGTACCACGGGGGTGTGGCGCAGGCGTTACCCGCGCCTCCATACCACGCCCCTCGGCGACGACTCGCCACCCTTGGCGGGGGTCCTCTTCAGCATTAGAGATCAGCTCCAGCCGTGAGACAGAGCTGATCGAGGCCAACGCTTCGCCACGAAAGCCCAACGAACTCACGCCCTCTAGATCTTCAAGGCTGTTGATTTTGCTGGTTGCATGACGAGCAAGCGCCAGGGGCAAATCCTGTTCACCTATACCAATACCATCGTCGCGCACTTTAATAAGCCGAGCGCCGCCTTGCTCTATCTCCACTTCAACTCGCTGGCTGCCAGCATCAATGGCGTTCTCAATCAGCTCCTTGGTCACTGACGAAGGGCGCTCGACAACTTCCCCCGCGGCAATTTGGTTTGCCAGACGAGGATCAAGTACATGAATGCGCGTAGGCGAAGAGATCAATTCAGACAACCGTCACCTCGGAAACTTATGATCATGAACGTGGAATACGTAGCACTTGGCCAACACGGATAACGTCACCGTTAATATCGTTGGCCTGCTTCAGCTGATTCACTGGCACACCATGGCGTACGGCAATAGCTGACAATGTATCTCCCGATTGGATACGGTACTCGTTACCGCTCGGTCGACGCTGATTGTCGCGCTGCCACGCCAATAGACTTGCTGGCGGCGGATTACGCTCGAAGTGATCACGCAAACCATTGAAAATAGCCGTTGATAGCCCACGCTGATGGACCGGATCCCTCAGGCGACGCTCTTCATCAGGGTTAGAAATAAAGCCAACTTCGATAAGTAGCGACGGAATATCGGGCGATTTCAGCACCATGAAACCGGCTTGTTCAACACGAGACTTATGGAGACGGTTGATACGGCCTAATTGGTCAAGCACTTGACCACCAATCGACAGCGAATCGTTTAACGTTGCCGTCATCGTGAGGTCTAGCAACACACCTCGCAGTACTTGATCCTTGTCACGCAAAGAAAGGCTGCCGTCAACACCACCAATCAAGTCGGAGCGATTTTCGCTATCCGCCAGCCACTGAGCCGTTTCTGACGTTGCTCCTCGCTGGGAAAGGGCATAAACAGAGCTTCCCTGAGGCCTAGGGCTCGTGAACGCGTCAGCATGTATTGATACAAAAAAGTCGGCTTTCTGATCCCGAGCAAGCTGGGTACGCTGGCGCAGACCCAAATAGTAATCACCATCGCGAATGAGCACCGCTTTAAAGCCGCGCGTACCGTTTACCTCTCCGGCAAGACGTCGTGCAATCTCCAGCACTACATCTTTCTCACGGGTTCCAGCAGGACCTATGGCACCAGGGTCTTCACCACCATGTCCTGCATCAATAGCGATAATAATATCTCGCTGCGGATGCGGCTGCGCGGGCTGAACCTCGACAGGTGGCTGCTGCTGGGGTGATGGTACTTCGTACGATCCTTGCTCTTGAGACTGAGACTGCCCTTGAGACTGAGCTTGGGCTTGGGCTTGGGCTTGGGCTTGGGCCTGCGTATTTGCTCGTTGGGCAAGTATTTCTTGATCACGAATCATCGCCTCTATCGGATCAATGGGGTTCTCAACCGCGCTCTCGCCAGGGTACTCAAGATCGACCACCAAACGATGCCCATACTGATCATTTGGCGGCAACGTAAAGTGACGCGGGGATATGTCACGATTCAGCTCCAGAACAACGCGAAGCCCACCGCCGTCTCGAATGCCTGTTCTTACTTCATCAATGGCACTACCGTCCAGCGGTAGTGTGGACACATCGGTATCTAAATGACTTTCATCAAGATCAATGACTAACCGCGACGGGTTCTCAAGGGAAAATACATTAGCGTTTGCTGCTGCCGTCAAATCAAACACCAAACGCGCATGATCAGGAGCCGCCCACAACCGCATGCTCTCTACCGTTGCCGCTTGCAGCGATGACACGCCTGCCACCATAAGAACACAGCCAAACGACACATTGCGTGCCAGATAGTTTAGTGCGCTGTTTATAGCCATTGAATCACACCACTTTCAAGCTGTTCACTGCCATGCTTGCTAACCATCTCGCTGATCACCCGTTCACCCAAGTCAGTTTCTGCGGTTAGCGTAACCAAGCGACCAGGATCAGCTACCTCCAGCGCCACTCGCAAATCTGGCGCGGGGAGCCAACCCTCACCTCGGCTCGGCCACTCAATTAAACAGAGCGCGTCATCGGCAAGCACATCTCGCCCGCCGATAAACTCAAGCTCTTCAGGATCTGCTAAACGATACAGATCTAAATGATAAATGCGCTGCGCCCCCAGTTCGTAGGGTTCTACCAGAGTATAAGTAGGGCTTTTAACCGCCCCCTGGTAGCCATAAGCTCGCAATATACCACGCGTCAATGTTGTTTTTCCTGCGCCTAAGTCGCCCTCTAAATAAACACGCCCGTGACCTTGCAGCGCCTGCCCTAATGCCTCACCAAAGGCAACGTGAGACACTTCATTATTCAATTGCACTTGCATGTAGGCCGCCTTCACGGGTTAATTAACACTCGTGCATAGGATGCCAGATCACTTGCCAGCAAGCCACGTTCACCCGTTGCTTTAGCTGCTTCATCGCCTGCCAGCGCATGCACCATCACCCCAAGCCATGCCCCGCGCTCCATGTTGTCGCTTTGGGCAACCAGTGTACCTAGCATACCGCTCAGCACATCCCCCATGCCGCCGCTGGCCATACCAGGATTGCCATAGGGGCATATTACTAACCCGCTGGGGCCAGCCACTAAGCTACCTGCCCCCTTTAAAATCACAACGCCGCCCCGCGCTCGCTGCAAGGCTCGGGCAGCCGCTGGGCGATCTGCTTGAACATCCGCGACGGAACAGCCTAGCAACCGAGCCGCCTCACCCGGGTGCGGTGTTAATACCCAATTATCACGACGCTCATCAGGCCAGCGACTAGCCAACAGGTTGAGTGCGTCCGCATCAACAATTAATGGCACGTCTAATTGCAAGGCACTCTGCAGTATCGCTTGCCCCCAGGCCTCTTGCCCCAGCCCCGGCCCAACAACAATCACATCTGCCTGGGAAGGCAGTTGGCCTGCATCGGCGCCACCGCGAATACCATGGGCCATTACTTCAGGACAGCGCATCAAACTAGCAGTCACATGCTCAGGTGCCGTTGCCAAGCTGACCTTACCGGCGCCTAAACGCGCGGCCGCTTGAGAAGCGAGCAACGCTGCACCACCAAACCCTGGTGCGCCTCCCATTACCACGACATGCCCCAGGTCACCTTTATGGCTAATACGGGAACGCGGCGTGAACACCTCCCCCAAAAGCTCATCGTCCAAACGCCATGCGCTGGGCGGTATATCAAAGAATGCTTGCGCCTTGACACCTAACGGGCGGAAGTCAATTTCGCCGGTATAAGCAGGTGCATCGCCTGTATGCAGGCCAATTTTGTCACCTATAAACGTCACCGTGCAGGCTGCATTGACAGCCAGCCCCATGACGGCACCTGTGTCTGCCGAGATTCCAGAGGGAATATCCAACGCCAACACCGGTTGATGCGACGTATTGATCGCTTCAATCACCGGCCTTATTTCTCCGGCAACATCACCCGACAGCCCGGTGCCGAGCAGTGCATCAACAATCACTTCGCCAGCCAAGGTGGTGTTTGACTGCCACTGGTCCAAACCAACGCCCGCCGCCGATGCCAGTTCGGCAGCGCGGGCGACATCCCCCGTCAGCGCCTCGAAAGGCCTAAGTGAGATGCGTTGCACTTTAAGCCCGGACTGCATGGCCAACGCAGCAAGCACATGGCCATCACCCCCGTTATTACCGCTACCACACAGCACTGTCACGCTTCGTGCATGCGGCCAGCGGGAGCGGAAACTGTGCCATGCACTGGAGGCTGCTCGCTGCATCAAGGCAAAACTTTCAATGCCGCCGGCAATCGTACGCCGATCAAGCTCACGCACTTGAGCCGCTGTATAAAGGGGGCGTAGCGAGGAAGTACTTAACGTGGGCACGATCTCTCCTTAATCTGGTGACAGTTGGGCGCTAGTAGGTTGATAACCACTTATGCGTTAGCATAGCGCGCTTAACGCGCTACCGTTGATTTACCATGCAAAACTCCACCACCTTTTCACTATCTGATGATGACTTAACGCATCTTGCGGCCCTAATCAAAACATGGGGTCGAGAGTTAGGTTTTCAGCAAGTAGGTATTACAGACACTCAGCTAGCAGCTCATGAAAAACACCTAGCTACTTGGCTTGAAAAAGGTCACCACGGTGACATGAGCTTTATGGCGAAACATGGTACCAAGCGCACCCGCCCGGAGGAGCTTGAACCCGGCACCCAGCGAGTTATCAGCGTGCGCATGGACTACTTACCCGCTGAAGTAGAAAGTACAAAAGTGCTGGGCCAACCTAGCCGTGCCTATGTTTCACGCTACGCACTGGGGCGCGACTATCATAAATTAATGCGCAAACGTTTGGCGCAACTAGCTAAAAAAATCGAGCAGCAAGTCGGCGCGTTTGGTTATCGCGCATTTGTCGACTCAGCGCCCGTTATGGAGCGCGCCTTAGCGCAAAAAGCAGGCCTTGGCTGGTTTGGTAAAAATGCCATGCTACTCAATCCCAAGGCGGGCTCGCTTTTTTTCCTCGGCGAGCTGTATACCGACTTGCCGCTTCCTATTGATGCACCGTTTACTCAGGAACACTGTGGCAGCTGTAACGCCTGTCGCACCGCCTGCCCAACCGGTGCCATTGTAGATGACAAGGTCGTCGACTCGCGCAAATGCATCTCTTATCTCACTATTGAACTGCATGGCGCGATACCCACGGAGTTTCGCCGCGCCATGGGCAACCGTATTTACGGTTGCGACGACTGCCAATTGGTGTGTCCTTTCACTCGCTTCACCCGCGTTACCCAGGAAGATAACTTTGCGCCGCGCCATGACCTTGACCGCGCCGACCTCCTTAGCCTGTTTGCTTGGGGAGAAGACGAATTTTTGGATAAAACAGCAGGCAGCCCCATTCGGCGTATAGGCTACGAACGCTGGCTGCGCAATCTCGCCATCGGCCTGGGCAATGCACCCTGGAGTCGCGCGGTAGAGGCAGCCTTGTGGGCAAGAAGAGCCTATCCCAGCAGTTTAGTACGTGAGCACGTTGCTTGGGCGCTTGAGGAGCAGCGCCTCAAGCGCGGTGCAAAAATTGCCACTGACGGCGCATAGCCACTTCTCTAAACTACCTCACTCCTCTTCGTCTGTTACCGTTTCGAGGCGTAAGAACGTACTGCGATAGTGAGCTAACTCGGCAATCGACTCCTTGATGTCATCCATCGCCAGATGGACATTCTGCTTTTTAAATCCTGCTAAGGCACCTGGATTCCAGCGTTTTGCCAACTCCTTAACGGTCGATACGTCCAAATTACGGTAATGGAAAAACGCCCAAAGATCCGGCATTTCACGCTCCAGGAAACGCCGGTCCTGGTGAATGCTATTGCCACACATAGGCGAGGAGCCAGACACCACATAGTGGCGAAGAAAATCGAGCGTTTGCTGCTCGGCCTCAGCAGTAGTCACGGTGCTCGCTTTGACGCGCGCAACCAGCCCACTCTCCCCGTGGGTCTTCTGATTCCAGTCATCCATTTGTGCCAGCTGGCTATCAGGCTGCTTCACCGCAATCACCGGCCCTTCCGCTACGACGTTTAAATCGGCATCGGTAATCAATGTGGCCACTTCAATGATGCGCTCTTTGTTTGGATCCAGACCGGTCATTTCCAAGTCTATCCACACTAGCAAATCATCTCGCGGAGTGGCGTTGTCAGCAGTTTGCTCGCTCATTACATTCATTCCTTGGCCAGTACCGCCACTTAATACGGCGATTAGAGTTAAAGTGTGGCTTATATTGCCCTAACCAGCACCCAATACAGGACAGTAGACTGCCCAGGTGAGTACAATGCCACTATTGTACCGAGCATCAGGTGGTCATGAGCAAACGTAAATTAAGTCGCCAGCAACAGTGGCGAGTCGATAAAGTCCAAGCGGAACGTGCCCAACGTGCTGAAAAGCGTGATGTGAAAGACGCTGAAAAACTTGCCGCTGGCGAATATGGTGCCGAACAACCAGGCCGAGTTATGGCTCACTTCGGGCGAACACTAGAAGTGCGCGATGCTGACGGTACGCCCGTGCGTTGCCACCTTCGTGCCAACCTAGATGGCTTGGTCACCGGCGACCGGGTGATTTGGCGAGCAGGCCAGGATGGCTCTGGCGTCGTCGTGGCCCGCGAGGAGCGCGACAGCGTGCTAAAGCGCCCAGACCCGCGGGGCCAGCTTAAGCCTGTGGCGGCCAACATCGATCAATTGCTGATCGTCTTTGCGGTAGAGCCCGCTCCTCACCCCAATTTGATTGACCGTTATTTGGTCGCTGCCGAAGCAACAGGTATTGCCCCCGTACTGGTGCTCAACAAAACCGATTTGCTACCAGAAGACGGTGGCAAACTGGGAGAATTGCTTGAGCGCTATCACTCTCTGGGCTACACCGTGGTGCGCACCACCACTGCTAATGAAGCTGGCTTAGATGATCTACGCCAGCAGCTTGAAGGGCGAACCTCTGTGTTTGTCGGTCAGAGTGGCGTGGGCAAATCATCACTGATTGATCTTCTGCTACCCGATGAAACTTTGCGCATTGGCGCTCTGTCAGAAGATTCGCGTAAAGGCACCCATACCACCACCACCGCTCGGCTTTATGCGATGAGTAGTGACGAAGTGACTGACGGCGAGCTCATTGATTCACCGGGTATTCGCGAGTTTGGCTTGATCCATCTTGATGAACAGGAAGTGACCGATGGATTTATTGAGTTTCATCCGTTCATTGGCCATTGCCGCTTCCGAGATTGCCGCCACCGCAACGAGCCAGGCTGCGCTTTACTAGAAGCCGTCGAGGCAGGCAAGATTCATCCAGAACGTTTTGCCAGCTATCGGCGCATTCTCGATAGCTTAAACGCATAATTTTCATTAGCTAGATGCCTGATATATCAATTGCTAAGCATAGGGAGCTGTCAATGAGCACCGCTAGCCATTCATCGGAAACCAACCTACTGCCGCTGATTGTTGAGCCCGAGCAGCTTCAAGAACACCTGGACAATCCACAGCTGCTAATTATCGATGTGCCAGTGAATGGCGATAGCTATCGCCAAGGCCATGTACCGGGTGCTATTTACCTGGATTTTCGCTACCTAATGCGTGGCGAAGGACCGGTGCCTAACGATGTGCCGAGCACTGAATTTCTCTCACGACTGTTCAGCGCGCTTGGCCTAACCCGGGATACTCACGTCGTCGCTTATGATGATGAAGGCGGCGGCTGGGCGGCACGACTGCTATGGACACTGGAACTAATCGGCCACACCCGTTACTCCTATTTGAATGGCGGCATCCATGCCTGGAGAGATTCCGGCTTGGCAGAAAGCACTGAATCCACCGCACCAACACCAAGCGAGTACCGAGCGGAGATCTTAAACCCGCACGCCTTAATCACCTGCGACGAAATCAAACAAAAGCTCGCAGATAAACAGTTCGCCGTTTGGGATGCTCGCTCTAAAGGCGAGTTTGATGGTGAAAAAGGCAACAATAAGTACCTTGGTCATATTCCGGGAGCGGTCAACATGGACTGGCTCAACGCCATGGATCGCAATCGCGCACTTCGCATCCGCGATTACGCTGAGCTAATGACCGAACTAGGTGCACTCGGCCTAACGCCCGATATGGAAATTGCTACTCACTGCCAAAGCCATCACCGCAGCAGCTTCACGTGGTTAGTCGGGAAAGCGCTGGGTTTTAATATACGTGGTTATGCGGGCTCTTGGGGCGAATGGGGCAACCGCGACGACACACCGATTGAGAAGTGAAGATACGACTGTGACTGTTTCCCAAAAAGCGTTTTCCCTAATTCAGTACCCGCTCCCCCACCATGCGCTTTCGCGTTTAACAGGCAAGCTCGCCCAGTGCGATACTCCCGAGGTGAAGAACAGGTTAATTAAGGCGTTTATCAAACGTTTTGATGTGGACATGAGCCAAGCGCTGGAGCCAGACCCCACCGCTTATGCAACGTTTAATGACTTTTTCACCCGCGCTTTGAAAGCCGATGCCCGCCCCTTGGGAGCAGGTCTGCTAAGCCCTGCTGATGGCACCCTGTCACAGTTCGGGCGTTTACAGGCAGGTCAGTTAGTACAGGCGAAAGGCCACACGTTTTCTGCCCAAACCCTGCTAGGGGGCGACAGCGCGCTAGCCGAAGAGTTTATGGGCGGCAGTTTTGCGACTGTTTACCTCTCTCCTCGAGATTACCACCGGGTACATATGCCGGTTACAGGCACCCTGCGCGAGATGATTTATGTGCCAGGGCGGCTCTTCTCGGTCAACCAAGCAACCGCTAACTACGTGCCAGGGCTGTTTGCGCGTAACGAGCGACTGGTGTGTATTTTCGATACCGAGCACGGCCCAATGGCCATGGTATTGGTAGGTGCAATGATCGTCGCGGCTATCGAGACTGTCTGGGCAGGCCAAGTGACGCCGCTTTCAGGACACCCTCAGCGCATGCGTTTCGGGCAACCAATCACGCTTGAAAAAGGCGCTGAAATGGGCCGCTTCAAACTGGGCTCAACGGTGGTGATGTGCTTTGCCAAGCCGGTGACTTTTGAAGACAACCCGCTAGGCGCCAAGGTACAAATGGGCCAAACACTGGGCGAGCCTTAAAACGCGAGACATTAGTGCTAACAGTTAGCTGTTGAAAATGTAAGCACGTCTTCCAGGCGTGCTTTACCCAGCGCCAGCTGAATAAGCCGATCCATGCCCAATGCCACCCCCGCGCTTGCAGGCATTCCATGATCTAGCGCTGCGAGCAACTGCTCATCAATATCCACTTCAGATAAACCTAAACGGCGGCGCTCGGCATTATCCTCACTGAAACGCAGCCGCTGCTCCTCAGCATCAACCAGCTCATCATAGCCATTTGCCAGCTCGACACCGTTGATATAAAGCTCAAAGCGAGAGGCTACCCACTCACCATCTGCGTCTTGATGGCGGCGCGCCAAGGCCGCTTGGCTGGCGGGATAATCCAACACAACACTCAGTTCGTTTTGGCCAAGCGTTGGTTCAATTACCATGCTCATTAACAGGTCGAGACAAGTATCGCGACTCTCTTCTGTTAGCGCATTTGCCGACATCTGGCCACGCTCTGCAGCCAACGTACGCAATGTCTCAATAGACGTCGTGAAGGGGTCTACCGCTAAGTAGGTATGAAACAGCTCACGGTAACGATAGTGCACCACAGGGCCTGCAAAACTCGGCAGCACGTTAGCAACCAGCGTGGTCGTCTCATCAATCAGCTGTGCCAGGGTAAACCCTGGGCGGTACCACTCAAGCATAGTGAATTCAATATTATGGCGGCTGCCAATTTCACCATCACGAAAACTTTTAGCTAGTTGAAATATCGACCCACTACCTGCGGCCAGCAGGCGCTTCATATGAAACTCGGGCGACGTTTGTAGCCATAGCCTACGCTGGCCTTTATCAGTACGCGCCATGCTAGACAGCGAGACTAAGTGCACATCGGTGCTGCCACCCTGCCCCAACACCGGTGTTTCCACCTCCAGCACATCCCGCTCAGCAAAAAATGTACGCACCCCAGCGAGTAAGCGCGCACGCTCGCGCAACGTTTCGATACTTGCCGTTGGCTGCCAGCTAGCCGTCATTTACGTCCCCTCCAATGCTATAAAGCCACGCATGGTCATCACGTGGCTTTATAAAGTAGATGCTTTCGCGGCTAACTAACTACCGGTCACTCGGCAGTGCTTATGCTCGAGAAACACTTATGCTCGAGAAACATAGTCGCCAGAGCGCGTATCAATCTTCAGCACTTCACCCTGGTTGATAAACAACGGTACGCGCACAACCGCACCGGATGAAAGTGTGGCAGGCTTAGAACCGCCCTGGGCAGTGTCACCTTTCAAACCTGGATCCGTCTCAACCACTTCCAGTTCAATGAAGTTGGGTGGTGTAACGGAAATCGCTTTATCGTTCCAAAGCGTAATAATATAAGGCACCTGCTCCTTGAGCCATTTTTCAGTATCGCCCAACGCTTTCTTTTCAACGGCGTACTGCTCGAAGGAACCATCCGTCTTCATGAAGTGCCACATGTCGCCGTCGGTGTAGAGATATTCCATCTCCAAATCCATGACATCGGCACCTTCCAGTGAGTCACCGGATTTGAAAGTACGCTCGCCAACACGGCCAGTCATCAGGTTGCGTAGCTTAACGCGGTTAAATGCCTGCCCCTTGCCTGGCTTGACCAGTTCGTTCTCGACGATAGAACAAGGATCTCCGTCGAGCATTACTTTCAAACCGCCTTTGAATTCATTGGTAGAATAGTTCGCCATGATGCCTCTCAGTGTTTTATTTCAGTAACATAGTGCGCGAAGCCATGCTTCGCCGTTGATAATGTCGTTGTAAGCGTCGTCTAATAAGTGCGCGCATGATAACCCGAAGGAGGGCTTTTTTGCAGGAGAACATTATTATCGCTGATAAGCGCCCGTCTACCCAGATTTACGCGTCATGGCAGCGGCAGCTTTCCCAAGCGATTCGCGACCCAGCCACTTTGTGCAAGCGCTTAAACTTGGACGACAGCTGGCTACCTGGTGCTTCCACTGGGCACCAGCTGTTTGAGATCTGTGTTCCCGACGCCTATCTTACGCGCATTGACCCCAACGACCCCAATGACCCTCTGCTCCGCCAAGTACTGCCGGTAAGCGATGAAGCCTCAACACCGCAAGGTTACGTCACCGACCCGCTAGAAGAAGCAGAGCATCAGCCTGTTAAGGGGCTCATTCATAAGTACGCTGGCCGCGTGCTGTTAATTGCCAGCCCTAACTGTGCAATCAACTGCCGCTACTGCTTCCGGCGCCATTTTCCCTACAGTGACAACTCTCCTTCCAGAGCGCAGTGGCAGGAAGCACTGGACTACCTGCGCGCCGACACCACCCTTCATGAAGCGATTCTTTCTGGCGGTGACCCGTTGGCCGCCAACGATCGTCAGCTGGCGTGGCTGGTGGAGCAGCTTGAAAATATTCCGCATCTCAAGCGGCTGCGCATTCATACACGTCTACCCGTAGTGATCCCCGACCGGGTTGATGATGCACTTCTTGACTGGCTAGCGGCGACACGCTTGCAAAAAGTCATGGTACTGCATATTAACCACGCCAATGAGATTGACCAAGCGGTCATTGATGCCTGCACACGCTTAAAGCAAGCAGGTGTAACGCTGCTCAACCAAAGCGTGTTACTACGCGGAATAAACGATAGCGTCAGCACCTTGGCGACTCTGTCCGAACGCCTGTTTGAAGCGGGCGTATTGCCCTACTATTTGCATGTGGTCGACCCCGTGCAAGGTGCCGCCCATTTTGACGTCCCCGATGAGGAAGCCAAAGCACTGGTTAAGCAGTTACTTGAACACTTGCCAGGCTTCTTGATGCCCCGCTTAGTGCGCGAAGTGCCTGGCAAGACTAGCAAGACGCCGCTGTAGTTCCCATAACCATGCTAGCTGTCACCACCACATTAGCTAACGATAAGGAGGCCAACGCCTCCTTATAGGTCTGCTAGCAATCACTTCAAGCCGAGTGATTTAGCCTAGCGTTTCTGCAGTCACATTGGCAGCCGGCGCTTGGGTGGAGTGATGACGGTTAATGGCGCTGAGCACACCTTTCATCGACGCGCTGGTGATGCTTTCGTCGCTGCCGACACCAAACACGGCTTTGCCATCAATGCGCACCTCAACATAGGCGATTGCTTCGGCATCGGCCCCTTGTCCGCGGGAGTGCTCATGGTAATCAATTATTTCTACCTCCTGACCGCTGGCCACCAGCGCTTTCACAAACGCGGCCAAGGGGCCGTTGCCCTCACCAGTTAGCGTTTGGCGCTCACCTCCGCTTTCCAGTATCGCTTCAAGCGCAACTTTTGGGCTTTCTGGCTCAGAGGAAAGGCGATGACTTATCAGCGCCAGCGGCGAATGCTGCTCCAGGTACTCATCAGCAAACGCCTGGTAAATCATTTGTGAGGTAATTTCGCGCCCAGTGCGGTCAGCGACTTCTTGCACGACTTGGCTAAACTCGATCGACAGTCTGCGCGGCAGTTCAATGCCGTGCTCCTGTTCCAGCAGATAGGAAATACCGCCTTTTCCAGACTGACTGTTAACACGAATTACTGCTTCATAGCTACGCCCCACATCCAGCGGGTCAATAGGTAAATAGGGTACATCCCAAGGCGCCTCAGGATGAGCACGACGATCTGCCATGCCTTTTTTAATCGCATCCTGATGCGAGCCTGAAAACGCCGTAAATACTAAATCGCCGACGTAGGGATGGCGTGGGTGGACGGGTAACTGATTGCAGTACTCGACCTCGCGCATAATGGGCGTAATGTTGGAGAAGTCTAGGTTCGGGTGAACGCCTTGAGTATAAAGGTTCATCGCAAGCGTCACGATATCCACGTTACCAGTACGCTCGCCATTGCCAAACAGCGTACCTTCCACCCGGTCAGCACCGGCCATTAGCGTCAATTCTGCCGCCGCCACGCCAGTACCGCGGTCATTATGCGGATGCACACTGACAATCAGCGTATCGCGCTTTTTAACATGGCGACAGAACCACTCAATTTGATCAGCATAGTTATTGGGTGTTGCGACTTCTACGGTGGCCGGTAAGTTAACAATCATCCGGTTATCAATGCTAGGCCCGAAGGTATCCATCACCGCTTCGACAATTTCCACCGCAAAGTCCATCTCCGTGGTGGTGAATAGTTCAGGCGAGTACTGGAAGGTCCAGTGAGTCTCTGGATTAGCGGCCATTAAATCGCGGATTTGCGCCGTTGCATCAACGGCGATCTGCACGCACTCTGTTTTATCTACATTAAACACTACCCGCCGAAACATCGGGTCGGTGGCATTGTAGACGTGCACAATGGCGTTTTTAGCGCCTTTAAGGGCTTCGAACGTGCGTTCAATTAAATGCGGGCGCGCCTGAGTCAGCACTTGAATCGTCACATCATCAGGAATTTTATCTTGCTCAATCAACGAGCGGACAAAGTCGAAATCAGTTTGTGATGCCGATGGGAAGCCCACCTCAATCTCTTTAAAACCAACGTTCAGCAGTAGATCAAACAAACGCTGTTTGCGCTCTTGATCCATGGGATCGATTAACGACTGATTGCCATCACGCAAATCTACACTGCACCAAATCGGGGGCATGTCGATTCGCTGGCTAGGCCAGAGGCGGTCAGGCAATTCAACGGCCACGAAGGGGCGATATTTTTTAGAGGGATCGGACAACATCATGACGTCGCTCCTGTCGTTAATCTGTTTTTGGCAACCCTGTATTAGGTTGGTCGGTTTGGTCACTTGAAGTTGATGGAGTGCCTTTATGGGCCATGGCAGCCTCCATACGATCAAGCTGCGCTTTTAACGTATGCACGTCGCTACGCAACGCTTGAAGCTGAGCAGAATCTCCCTCACCGCTATCCAACTCCATCTGCGCACTCTCCTTTTGCATAACATCGAGCACGATACCAATCATCATATTGAGGAAAATAAACGCGGTAAGGAATATAAACGTCAAATAATAGATCCAACTCCAAGCATAGACCTCTTGGGTGGCATACATGACGTCAGTCCAATCTTCAAACGTAGCGATGCGAAACAGCGTGAGCATCGCTACGGAAATGTTACCCCATAAAAAGTCGTCAACGTTATGGAATAAAAAGCTACCCAGAGCAGCATAGATATAAAAGATGATAAACATCAGCAGTACGACATAGCCCATCCGGGGGACCGACTTCACCAACGCTCCCAGCAACATTTGTAGCTCAGGAATCATCGACACCAAGCGCAAAACACGGAAAATTCGCAGCAAACGTGCCAGCAGTACCATCTCCGAGTCGTCCATGGGGATAAGGCTAGCGGTCACTATCAGAAAATCGAAAACATTCCAACCCTTCTTAAAAAAGCTGACTAAGTTGCGCTCGGCTGCCATTCTGATCAAAATCTCAATCAGAAAGAACACGGTTACGGCGATATCAAGATAAAGCAGCCACTGCTCTATTCGGGAGGTTTCCTCATAGGTTTTCGCGCCTATTACCAAGGCAGAAATCACAATGATGGAAATCACGGCGCCTTCAAACAGCTTGTTCGAGCGCAGCTTTTCGAAGCGGGCTTGCCAGGTATTGAATGGTTCACTCATGGAACAGGGAGTCTCTAAACGGTTAACGGCATCACTTTATACTAAAATCACGTACTTACTATACAAGTGATATCCTGTTGTTTCACTTGAAGTATCTCCGCCACCCAGGTAGCGATTGCCACCTTGGTGTTTCACGATTTTTTTGCGCTGGATAAGCCCATGACACTGCTGTGGATAGCCTTACTGCCCCTGTTAGGCGTGCTGGTGCCGGCATTAAATGCCAAGCGCGGCCGCACCCTGTGCTCGCTGGCGACAAGCATACTGCCCGCTGTTGCCCTGCTGCTGACACTGTTGCAGATCCCCGCCCTGTTAAAAGGTGAAGCGCTGCGTTTTAACGCGGCATGGATGCCTGAGCTAGGCCTTGAGCTGGCATTTCGTTTAGATGGCCTGTCGTTGCTGTTTAATCTTTTGATTATTGGCATCGGTCTGCTGATTTTATTGTATGCACATTTTTACCTAGACAAAGATGAGCCATTCGGACGTTTTTATGCCTTTCTGATGCTGTTTATGGCATCGATGGTGGGCATTTCGATGTCAGACAACCTCATCTTACTCTGGTTATTCTGGGAACTAACCAGCCTTTCGTCATTTTTGCTGATTGGCTTTTGGTCGTACCGTACTGATGCCCGTAAAGGTGCCCGCATGGCGCTTACCGTTACCGGTGCTGGCGGTTTGGCCCTGCTAGCGGGTCTCCTACTGCTGGGTGACATGGCCGGCAGCTATCGAATGGACGATGTACTTAGCAGCGGCGCTGCCATCGTCGCCGATCCTCGCTATCCGCTGATGCTTGGACTAGTTCTACTCGGTGCATTTACCAAATCGGCTCAGTTTCCCTTCCAGTTTTGGCTACCTCATGCCATGGCGGCCCCAACGCCAGTCTCAGCGTATCTGCACTCTGCCACCATGGTGAAAGCGGGTATTTTTCTGATGGCACGTTTACATCCGGCGATTGCTGGCAGCGAGCTTTGGAGCGTAGTGGTGCCGCTCATAGGTACTATCACGCTGCTCTACGGCGCTTGGTTTGCCCTGTTTAAGACCGACCTAAAAGGAATTTTGGCGTTTTCAACCGTCAGCCACCTAGGCTTGATCACCGTATTATTGGGTATTGGTAGCCCAATGGCAGTGTTAGCAGCTCTGTTTCATATTTTGAATCATGCGGCCTTCAAAGCGGCCCTATTTATGAGCGCAGGAATTATCGACCATGAAACGGGCTCCCGAGAGCTCAAGCAATTAGGCGGCCTGAAAAAGGCGATGCCTGTTACAGCGCTGTTGACCACATTGGCCGCCGCAGCCATGGCAGGTGTGCCGTTACTTAACGGATTCCTCTCCAAAGAGATGTTCTTTACCGAAACACTAGCCACCCCGGTACTAGGCGGACTTAGTTGGTTACTACCGGCATTGGCAGCGTTAGGTGGCATGCTTTCAGTGGCTTATTCATTGCGTTTGGTACATGCGGTATTTTATAAACCAGCCAAAGAAGCAACACCTAAAGCGCCTCACGAACCACCTCATTTAATGCGCCTGCCCGTGGAAATCCTAGTGGCCCTATGTGTCTTGGTCGGACTCTTTCCAGCCTTTTTTGCCACCGGCATTTTACAACTGGCGACCCAAGCCGTATTGGGCGAGCCGCTTGATTTCCATTTAGCTATTTGGCACGGCATCAACTTACCATTGATGATGAGTGGGCTGGCCTTTGTTGTGGGTATCACGCTCTACTGGCGCCATAAGAATCTACGCCGCTTTGTGCAATCATTCCCCAGTATTGATGCGCGCCGTATCTTTGAGCGCTTTATCGTCACTCTGGGTTATCGTGCCGAACAGCTTATTACCAAGCTTGAAGGAAACTCGCTTCAGCGCTATATGGGTTGGCTGCTTTTCGCGGCGTTACTGATGGGTGTGATTGGCCTGGCCAGCATTGACGACCTAACGGGTTCAAAAGGTAATCAGCCAATTGATGGTATCGTTTTATTAGGTGCCGGCATGCTGATATTCGGGGGAATAGCAACAGCCGCAGCCCATCGATACCGGTTAATCTCATTACTGATGCTTTCGGTCGTAGGCTTATTCGTTGCGCTCACCTTTGCACGCTTTTCTGCCCCAGATTTAGCATTGACACAGCTATCGGTAGAGGTTGTTACCATGATACTGCTGATGTTAGCGCTATTTTTCTTACCCCAAAAAACGCCGCGTGAATCGAGCCCCAAGCGCAACGTACGGGATATGTTACTGGCAGGCGCATTAGGCTTAGTGGTGGCTAGCCTTAACTATGCGGTGATGACACGTGAGACGCTGTCGATATCTGAGTTCTTCGTTGAAAACAGTAAACCTGGCGGCGGCGGGTACAACGTCGTCAACGTGATATTGGTCGACTTCCGTGGCTTCGATACGCTTGGCGAGATTACGGTGCTGGCCATTGCAGGCTTAGCCATCTTTAAACTATTAAACCGGCTACGGTTGTTTATCCCACATAGCGATGGTGAAGGTCGTGTTTGGTCGCCTGATCGCTACCCAGCCATTTTAACGTCGATTTCTATGACGTTACTGCCACTAGCGCTGCTGGTTTCTGCGTTTATCTTCTTACGCGGCCATAACCAGCCTGGCGGCGGGTTTATCGCCGGCTTGATTACGGCTGTGGCGCTTATCTTGCTGTATATGGCACGCGGCGTGGAGTGGGCACAAGAGCGTCTAAACTTCCCCTTCCAGCCGGTGGCCGTGGTAGGCGTTGCCATTGCAACACTCACAGGGCTGGGTAGCTGGCTTTTGGGCTATCCGTTCCTGACGTCATCTTTCGGCTACTTTACGCTGCCACTGATTGGCACCTTTGAACTGGCTACCGCTCTGCTCTTTGATCTTGGCGTTTATCTAGCGGTTGTCGGTGCAACGCTGATGATTCTGGCCAACCTGGGTAAAGTCACCACCCCACACCGCCCCGTCACCGAACCCAAAGCAAGCGATGATTCGAGTACGCCCAATAACAAGGAGTCCCACTAATGGAAATGCTCTATGCCATTACAACGGGCATATTAACTGCGTGCGGACTCTATCTAACACTGCGCGGGCGTACGTTCCCCGTTGTGGTTGGTCTGACGTTGCTCTCCTACGCGGTCAACCTATTTTTGTTTTCCATGGGAGGCTTAACCACGGATGGCGCTGCTCTGGTAAATGAAGGCACGAATATTGCTGACCCACTGCCCCAGGCACTGGTATTAACAGCGATCGTGATTGGTTTTGCGATGACCGCCTTTGTGGTCATCCTGGCCATGCGTGCACGCAGCGAAGTAGGTAACGACCATGTCGACGGCAAAAAGGAAGACCACGAATGATCCAGCATCTGATTGTATTACCCGTGGTGCTACCGTTAGTCGCGGGTATTTTGTTGCTTTATCAACGCCAGGGCTTGGTGCGCTATAAGCGCACCGTCAGCGTTGTCGCCTCGATACTTCTGCTGTTCGTCTCAATAGCGCTGGTCAACCAAGCGGCGAGTGGTGACATTACTTACTACGCGCTGGGCGACTGGCAGCCACCGTTCGGCGTGGTGCTGGTGCTGGATCGCTTGTCGGCATTGATGGTGTTAGTCACCGCTATTTTAGCGGTCGGTGCGGTCATTTTTGCCTGCGGCGGTGACGATGAAAAAGGCAGTAACTTCCATGGCCTATTTCAATGGCAATTGCTAGGCATTAACGGGGCCTTTTTAACCGGAGACCTGTTTAACCTCTTCGTATTTTTCGAAGTACTCCTCCTGGCCTCTTACGCATTACTGCTGCACGGTGGCGGTAAAGCACGTATCCAAGCCAGCGTTCACTATGTCGTGCTTAACTTAGCGGGCTCCTCACTGTTTCTGATCGCCGTGGGCATTTTATATGGTGCAACGGGCACGCTGAACATGGCTGATATGGCACATAAGCTGTCCAGCCTGCCCGCTGAGCGCGAAGGTTTAGTCACCGCTGGGGCATTGATGCTGCTGGTGGTTTTCGGTTTAAAAGCGGCTATTTTGCCTCTCTACTTTTGGCTCCCCCGCGCTTATGCAGCAGCTCCCGCACCCGTGGCAGCGTTATTCGCCATTATGACGAAGGTGGGGATTTACGCGATTTTGCGCGTTTATTCGCTGATATTCAGCGATCAGGCAGGTGGTTTAGTCGCACTGGAACAGCCCTGGGTATGGTGGTTAGCGCTAGCAACGCTAGCCGCAGCGGGTGTTGGCGTTATCGCCGCACGTGATTTACGCCTGCTGGTCGCGTATCTGGTGCTTATTTCGGTAGGCACGCTACTGGCTGGCATTGGCATGCGCTCTCCTGCCGCGACATCAGCACTTCTCTATTATCTCATTCACACCACGCTGATTACCGGGGGACTTTTCCTGCTAGCGGAGATGATTGGCCTACAGCGGGGGAAACCCGGCACGCGCATCGTTAAAGGCCGACCATTGGTACAAGGCAATGCACTGGCGCTTACCTTTTTTATCGGAGCTATTGCCGTGGCCGGGCTACCACCGCTATCCGGTGCGTTAGGGAAGGCACTCATGCTTAACGCCGCCGAAGGTGGTGAGCGCCTGTGGCTTTGGCCGCTATTACTATTAACGAGCCTGGCGTCGTTAATTGCGCTATCTCGCGCAGGCTCTACGCTGTTTTGGCGCAGCCACCGTGGCAGCCCAAGCGGCAGCAATCTCTCTCGCTACCAATGGATTGGCATGCTGTGGCTGCTTAGCGCGGCACCACTAATGGTCGCCTTTGCAGGGCCCGTGAGTAGCTATACCCAGGCCACGGGAGAGCAGTTGGCCAACCCGCAGCTGTTGATTAATTCGCTTCTGCCTGATGCTGGAGACGCCCAATGATTGCCCCCCGCGCTTGGCTCCCTACGCCGGTACTATCGCTGCTGCTGCTGTTAGTATGGCTATTACTTGTGCGTAGCTTTGCATTTGGTCAGATTGTGCTCGGCGGCGCGCTGGCCATCCTCATTCCGTTATTGACCCATCGCTTTTGGGACGCACGCCCCCGCATTGGTAAACCGCTTAAACTGTTGCGTTTTGCGTTTCGCGTACTAGGCGATATCGTCATCGCCAACTTCGAAGTTGCGTACTTAAT
This sequence comes from Halomonas sp. 3A7M, assembly GCF_014897875.1. Classification (NCBI taxonomy): domain Bacteria; kingdom Pseudomonadati; phylum Pseudomonadota; class Gammaproteobacteria; order Oceanospirillales; family Halomonadaceae; genus Halomonas; species Halomonas sp. 3A7M. Next base: position 70,745 of record NZ_JABUZD010000162.1, on the reverse strand, counting down.
TGCTAACCCCTGGCGTAAAGTCAAACCACACTTTATTGAATACCCGCTGATGCTTGAAGAACGCTTCACCATTACACTTCTCGCAAGCACCATTAGCCTAACCCCAGGAACCGTTTCAGCGAATTTGAGGATGGACGGAAAATCGTTGCTCATTCATGCACTTGATGTAGACGACGAGGACGCCCTAATTGCCCAAATTCGCGAGCGCTATGAGCGCCCCCTTAAGGAGATTTACGAATGCTAAGCGCCGCACTCGTGATCACTTTAGCGCTGGTGGTAATGGCGCTACTGATGAATCTTTATCGCCTAACCATTGGCCCCGACCTGCCAGATCGCGTGCTGGCGCTCGACACTATGTATGTCAATTCAATTGCGCTGATCGTACTGCTGGGGCTGTGGCTCAACAGCAAGACCTACTTTGAGTCTGCGCTGTTAATTGCCATGCTCGGTTTTATCAGCACGGTGGCCGTATGTAAGTACATTTTACGCGGGGATATTATCGAATGAACCGTGTCACGTCTCAGGAGATGCGCCCATGTCGTTTTTTGTCGAAGCGCTGATTTCACTACTGTTGGTTGCAGGCGGTATTTTCGTCTTTATCGGCTCGCTGGGTCTCGCTCACCTAAGAGACTTCTACATGCGCCTGCATGGCCCCACCAAGGCCACCACACTCGGCATAGGCTGCATGCTTGTCGCCTCAATGGGTTACTTTTGGAGTATCGATGGCAAGCCTGACGTACAAGAACTGCTAATCACGCTGTTTTTATTCATTACCGCACCGGTTAGCGCTCACTTGCTCGCCAAAACGGGTCTTCACATGCAGCTCAAGCATATAGATAAAACCCAGGGCAAACCGGTAGAGCTCCGCTCAGAAGAAGTTGGTGAAAAACCTGTCCCGCACCCTGACAAGGGGCATGGTTAAAAGACAGGAACAGCCGTTCTTGATCGCTAAGCGCTGGCTGCAACGCCAGCGCTTTTTATATGTCAACGACGCAAGATAGTAGTGGGAAGCAACACTTTCCGGTAAGCTCCTTGCGTTTTGTTAGCCTGTTTTGAGGTAATTATATGTGGAGCCTGCTTAGGTTGTCGGCACTGTCATTAACCACGTTGATGATAGCGGGTTGCTCAGACCCCAAAATAGACACAAGCTCAATGCCAGCCGCCGTAGTTTCGGTTGAGAAAGTGCGCGACTCACTCCCCGCCTACAAGCGCGATGAGTTTGATCAAGCATTAACGATCATTGCCATGTCATCGTTTAGCGGCATCGATTTACTCAATGCCCAACGTATGAATGCCGCCGAAATTGCCGAGTCAGCGAATGCCTACATGCATGGCCTAACGGGTGATGAAGTTATAGAGCGCGCCGATAAAATGCTGCGCGAACGCCGTGCCCGCGAACGCGAGCAGGCGCTGCAAACGCTTGATCGTCTAGAAACCAAACAAGCGCGGGCTGAACACGATCAACAACAGCGCGCCCAGGTGAGCATTGAAAGTGCCGATTACTACATCAGCACCAGCCCCTATGGCGCATTCGAACCCGTGATTGATCTTCAGGTAACGAATGGTTCTGACCAAGAGGTATCAGAACTGTTTTTACATGGCGTATTGACCAGCCCAGGACGCGAGACAGCGTGGGTCGATGAAACGTTTTACTATGTTATTGCTGGCGGCCTAGCCCCCGGCGAGACCGCACAATGGAGCCTTGCCCCCAACCGCTTCGGCCCCTGGGGTAATGATCAAATTCCCCGCGATACACAGCTAACCTTAACGCTACTGGGGATAAATAACGCGCAAGGTGAGCCACTTTGGAACTCGCCATCGCTTAGCGAAAATGAGGCCGCTAAGCTAGAAGCCTTGCGTGCGGAGTATGGCGGTGTTAACGCCCATACTGCCAACTAGGGCTAAGGCGGTGCTAAAGCACCGCCTGTGCACTTAGCGGCGCTATCAGTCAGTCGATCAGATCTGCTTCCCGATAGCCAATTAAATACAGTACCGCATCAATTCCCAACGTTGAAATTGCTTGGCGAGCTTGTGCGCGAACCATCGGCTTGGCGCGAAACGCAATCCCAAGCCCCGCTTTTGCCAGCATTTTAAGATCGTTGGCACCATCACCAACGGCAATCGTCTGCTCTAAAGTAAAACCTTCGCGTAGCGCGATTTGCTCTAGTAGATCGGCCTTGCGCTGCGCATCGACAATCGGTTCTTTCACATCACCGGTTACTTTACCATTTTCAATGACCAGCTCGTTGGCGTGGATTTCGTCAAAACCGAGCTTCTCCTGAAGATGGCGAGCAAAGTAGGTAAAGCCCCCAGACAATATCACCGTGCGGTAACCAAAACGCTTTAAGTTCGCCATTAGCCGCTCAACACCGTCCATTAAGGGCAGCTCGGCAGCAATCTCTTTCAAGACCGACTCGTCTAAACCGGCTAGTTTACTCATACGCTCGCGGAAGCTTTGTTGAAAATCCAGCTCGCCACGCATCGCTCGCTCGGTCACGTCGGCGACTTCATCTCCGACCCCATGGCGGCGAGCCAGCTCGTCAATCACCTCCGTCTTGATCAGCGTCGAGTCCATATCAAAACACACTAAACGACGATGCCTACGCCAGATAGTATCTTCTTGAATAGCAATATCGACACCATGCTGGGCACCTAGCGCGAGCGCCTTTTCGCGTAGGGCTTCTAGCTCTACATCACTGCCTCTGAGCCAACATTCAACGCAAGCACCGTTAGCAGGCGAGTCACCTTCAAGCGCTTCGCGGTCTGAAAGACGGTGAATTAGCTCAACAGTGAGACCAAACTCTGCGGTCAGCGATCCTACTTCAGCTAATATGCCAGCAGGCAGCTTGGGGGCTAGCAGGCTTAAGATGAGTCTTGGTTGGCTAGCTTGCTCACTCCAGCGCTGATAGTCGTCGCCACTCACCGCAATTGCCTGCACGTCTAAGCCTAGCGTATCTCCCGCTTCACTAAGCGCGGCTTCCAAAGCGCTGTCCTGATCAAGCCCCACCAGCATTTCCAAAGAGAGCATGCCAAACGTCACGCTTTGATTAATATCCAACAGCCGGGCACGCCCAGCCGCCAACGCATTACCCAGGCCAGCTAACTGCCCTGGGCGCGCAACCCCGGTCGCACGAATCAAATAACGTGTTGCCATGACTTACTCCCCTGCCTCTAAACAATCTACTTTTTGGAAACCGCGAGGCAGTTTGCTGCCTCGCCTACCGCGTTCACCACGATAATACGCGAGATCGTCGGCTTTCAGGGTTAGCTTACGCTTACCGGCATGAATAATGAGTTCACCACCCTCTGCCACAACGGCAATATCGCGCACAAACTCTTCACGTCGAGCCGCACGCGGACCGGGAATATCAAGCATTTTATTGCCTTTCCCTTTGGCCATTTCGGGCAATTGGTCTAACGGGAACAGCAGCAGCCTGCCTTCATTGGAAACCGATGCAACCCAATGGCCTTCGCCTTCCGGCACTTCCACTGGGGCCATAACGCTGCACCCTTTAGGAACACTCAGTACCGCTTTACCGGCTTTATTCTTGCCTGTCAGGGCCTCAAGCTGCGCGACAAAACCATAACCACCATCGCTGGCCAATACGTATCGCTTGGTGGGCGGCGCCAGCATTAGCCCTGCCATGCGCGCACCTGCCGATACGTTGACACGGCCGGTAACGGGTTCACCCTGACCTCGGGCACTAGGCAGGTTGTGCGCTGCTAGGGTATAAGCGCGGCCAGTGTCGTCTAGCAACACCAAAGGTTGATTGGTTTTACCACGGGCCGCCAGTTGGAAACTATCGCCAGCCTTATAGGAGAGCCCTTCCGGATCGATATCATGGCCTTTCGCCGCACGAATCCAGCCTTTTTCCGACAACACGACGGTAATCGGATCAGCGCCTAACAACTCTACTTCAGAGAGCGCTTTTGCTTCACTACGCTCAACCAGCGGCGAACGACGCGCATCACCATGCTCTTTACCCGCCGCGCGGATCTCTTTTTCAATTAACGTGGTTAGCTTAGCTTCACTACCCAGCAAGCCTTGCAGCGACTTGCGCTCTTTCTCCAGCTCATCCTGCTCGCCACGAATCTTCATCTCTTCTAGCTTAGCAAGATGGCGCAATCGCAGCTCTAGGATCGCCTCTGCCTGCCGCTCAGAAAGACCAAACGCAGCGATCAATGCTGGCTTAGGCTCATCCTCTTCACGAATAATACGGATCACTTCATCAAGGTCGAGGTAAGCCGTCAGTAGGCCTTCAAGAATATGCAGACGGTCTTCGACTTTACCTAAACGATGCTCTAAACGACGGCGCACTGTCGCTCGCCTAAAGCGCAGCCACTCGCTCAGCATATCGGGTAACGGCATCACGCGGGGGCGACCATCCAGGCCGATCACGTTCATGTTCACCCGCACATTCTTTTCTAAATCCGTGGTGGCGAACAGGTGCGCCATCAGCGATTCAACATCCACGCGGTTAGAGCGTGGCTCAATCACCAGGCGAGTAGGCTCCTCATGGGTGGACTCATCACGCAAGTCGGCTACCATCGGCAGCTTTTTGGCCTGCATTTGCGCGGCGATCTGCTCCAACACTTTGGCACCACTGACCTGATAAGGCACAGCGGTAATCACGATATTGGCCTCTTCGCGCACATAACGAGCGCGCAGCTTGACCGAACCGCGGCCTGATTCGTAGAGCTTGCGCAGGTCTTCTTTCGGCGTGATGATTTCGGCATCGGTGGGGAAATCGGGGGCCGGTACAAACTCCATCAGGTCGACAGTGGTCGCTTCCGGGTTCCGCAACAGGTGACAGGTCGCCTCTACCACTTCAGTCACGTTGTGAGGTGGAATATCGGTTGCCATCCCAACCGCGATGCCGGTACCGCCGTTGAGTAACACGTGCGGCAAACGCGCGGGAAGCACTACCGGCTCTTGCATCGTGCCATCGAAGTTGGGGGTCCAGTCCACGTTGCCCTGGCCTAACTCGCTGAGCAGCACTTCTGCAAACTTAGACAGCTTGGCTTCGGTGTAGCGCATGGCAGCAAAGGATTTGGGGTCATCAGGGCTACCCCAGTTGCCTTGCCCATCCACCAGCGGATAGCGATAGCTAAACGACTGGGCCATTAGCACCATTGCTTCATAGCACGCGCTGTCGCCATGGGGGTGAAACTTACCCAGCACATCACCGACGGTACGCGCCGACTTTTTGTACTTGGCATTGGCGTGCAGCGCCAATTCACGCATGGCGTAAATAATGCGCCGCTGCACAGGTTTCATCCCATCGCCAATATTGGGCAAGGCGCGGTCTAAAATGACGTACATCGAGTAGTCGAGGTACGCTTTTTCGGTGTAATCGCGCAGGGACAGCCGTTCGACGTCACCCTCTGCTACCTGAATATCCATGTCGATCATATCCTACCTTAACAACAAAACCGCCCCAGTCGGGGCGGCTGATAAGCGGACACGCGGCCACTTAGCATGGCACGCTATGTTAATTGATACTTTTCATGCGATGCATTCGACAGTGCTGGAGCCTGGGATACCGCTTGCGCACCGCCGTGAAACTCGTCCAGCAAGCCTTTTAAGCGCTGGGCCTGTAACGACAGTTCATTAGCAGCCCCTGCGGCCTGGCTAACCAAGCCCGCATTCTGCTGGGTCACCGTATCCATCTGCGTTACCGCACGGTTAATCTCGTCAATGCCATTGGTTTGTTCGCTGGAAGCTTGGCTGATTTCGCTAATGCGTGCCGTTACTTCCTCAATGGCGACCACAATTTCTTTCATAGCCGACTCAGCTTGTTGAGCATAACCACTGCCCGTCGCGATCTGCTCAGAGGTGGTTTTGATCAGCCCATTAATATTTCTGGCCGATGCAGCACTGCGCGAGGCAAGCTCACGTACTTCACTGGCAACCACCGCAAAGCCTCTTCCGTGCTCACCCGCACGCGCTGCTTCTACCGAGGCATTCAGCGCTAATATATTGGTTTGAAAAGCAATATTTTCAATTACTTGAACAATTGAAGCGACTTCAACAGAGCTTTCGTTGATCGCTTCCATGGATTGCGCCAGCCTTGATACCTGTTGGCCGCCGCGCTTTACTTTATCCGCCGATTCTTTTGCCCGCAGGTCGGCCTCTTGAGCGTTATCAGCGTTTCGCTTCACCGTAGCCGCCATCTCTTCCATCGTTGATGACGTCTCCTGAAGAGAAGCCGCCTGCTGTTCTGTTCGGCTAGAAAGCTCCGTATTGCCTGCCGCGATTTCAGTGGACTCGCTGGCGATGGCATCGGCCACGCTCCGCACATCACCAAATAGCCGCTGTAGCTTCTCCGAGTATCGATTAACAGCACGGCGCAGTTCGCCAATCTCATCCTCGCGATAGATCGTCAGCTCGCGACTCGAGTCATCCTGCCCCAGCTGATCGATTTGACGCGTAGTACTGCGTATTTGCGCTAGCAAAATACGCCCACCCCACCACCCAAGCCCCAGCAAAAGTGCCAACAAGGGGACAATAAATAGCAGTAAATCACGTGTTAACGTGCGTGCCAAAGCCGTGACTTGCTCGCTAGGCGTTACTAACCCCAGCGTCCACCCCGTACGTGGCATGTCAAATAAACGCACCTCAGCAGCTTCTGCTAACACACCTGCATTTTCGACACTCGCCTGTTCACGGCCAGCCGTGATCGCCGTAACAACGGGCTGAAGCCAGGGCATATCACGGGCAACGTCAGCTAAACTTTTCATCTCATCAGCGGCTTGCTCCACCCCCGGCAGGTCAATGACATTGCGCTCATTATCCAGTACAAAGGCGTAACCGCCTGTGCCACCGCCATTTTCTGCAAGAAACTCGGCCACGCCGCCTAGCTGCATATCAATGGTCGCTACACCTGAAAAAGCACCATCGATATAATACGGAACACTACAGGTCACCATGGCAACCCCTGTCGCTGGATCGCGGTAGGCAGCAGACCAAACGCACTGCCCTGGCGTCGCATCGCGAGCACTGCTATACCATGCTTCGTCGTGATAAAGCGCAATAGTGCTTGCGTTGTAGTCATCCAGAAACTCCAACGCTCCTTGAGCATTACGTGCCCAGAAAAAACTGAAGCGCTCGACACCCGGCGAAAATGCGCCTGGCTCAGGCCAAATACCGCCTCCGGCAATTGTCATATTGCCGTTATCATCGACCACATTGGGCAGTGCTTGCTGGTAAATCGCTTCATCTTGAGGAAGCGATTCGGCCAACGCCGCTAAGCTCGAGGTATTCCCCTCGACGCGAGCCAGCTGGCCATTCAGCGCATTCACGATAGAGCCGCCCGTACGCTCAATCAATGACTGACTTGCATCGATCACCAACGGCTGACCACGCCAGGCCATCACGCCGTAAATACTGACAGCCATTAGTAGTGTGAGCACCACTGCAGACAACGTTAACTGCCGAGAGATTGTGTTGAACAAAGCTATTCCCCTGTCTATGAGCGTTTTTTACGCGTCTTAGTATGTAAGCTACTTATTCAACTATCGGCCAAATAGCATGGCACTGTAATAATGCCTGTTAACGTTTGCCTAGCAGATTGGTCTCACGCCTCCGGTCTTTATAACTGGCTTTGCAACTGTTGCGAAAACAGTCGCAAAAACAGTCATTACAACCAGACTAATGACGCCTCTATATCTGTAACTACACCTCTACATCAGCGAGATTGCCGTAATCTTCCAGCCACTTTTTGCGGTCACCGGCGCGCTTCTTGGCCAGCAACATATCCATCATTTCCATCGTGCCATCGCCCTCTTCCAACGTTAACTGCACCAGACGACGGGTCTCCACTGACATAGTGGTCTCACGCAGCTGTAGCGGGCTCATTTCACCCAAGCCTTTAAAACGCTGAACATTGGGCGTGCCACGTTTTTTCGCCAACTGCTTGAGAATGGCGGCTTTCTCACTCTCATCCAGGGCATAGTGCACTTCTTTACCTAAATCGATTCGGTAAAGCGGCGGCATGGCGACAAACACATGCCCGGCATCCACCAGGCTGGGGAAGTGCTTTACAAACAGCGCGCACAACAGCGTTGCAATGTGCAAGCCATCGGAGTCCGCATCCGCCAGGATGCAGATTTTGTGATAGCGCAGTTTTTCAAGATCTGCACTGCCGGGGTCGGCACCAATCGCCACGGCGATATCGTGCACTTCCTGAGAGCCATAGATATCGTGGGTATCGACTTCCCAGGTATTGAGGATTTTGCCGCGCAGCGGAAGAATGGCTTGAGTTTCACGGTTGCGCGCTTGTTTGGCGCTACCACCTGCCGAGTCGCCTTCGACTAAAAACAGCTCACTTAGGGCAGGATCCTGGCCGGAACAGTCGGCGAGCTTGCCTGGCAACGCGGGACCAGAAGTCACTTTTTTACGGGCGACCTTTTTGGACTTTTTCTGGCGCTGTTGGGCGGCGCTGATCACCATTTCGGCCAGCTGTTCGGCCTGTTCAATGTGGTGGTTAAGCCACAGCGAGAAAGCATCTTTCAACACCCCAGACACGAAGCCCGCAATCGTGCGTGAGGAGAGCCGCTCTTTGGTCTGTCCGGCAAACTGAGGATCAAGCATTTTCACCGAGAGCACAAAAGAGGCTCGTTCCCATAAATCATCGGCGGTTAGCTTAATGCCGCGGGGCAACAGGCTGCGGTATTCGCAGAACTCCCGCAGCGCTTCCAACAACCCTGAACGGAAGCCATTAACATGCGTGCCGCCCTGGGGTGTGGGAATCAGGTTTACGTAGCTTTCCAACAACGCGTCGCCACCTTCGGGCAACCACTGAATCGCCCAGTCAACGCCATGCTCGTCGTCGCTAAAATGGCCTACAAAGGGTTCATTCGGCACCACTTCATAGCCATCGGTAGCTTCAGCTAGGTAGTCCTTTAAGCCATCGGCATAGGCCCATTCAGTTTTGGTGCCATCAGGCTCTATCAGCGTAACCGCCAGCCCAGGACACAGTACCGCCTTGGCACGTAACAAGTGCTTTAACTTTGAAAGGGCAAGCTTTGGGCTGTCAAAGTAGCTCTCATCTGGCCAGAAACGCACGAGAGTGCCCGTCGCTTTTTTCGCCGCTTTACCAATTTCGTGTAGCTCTTCGACTTTTTCGCCAAACTCAAAGGCCATGGCATGGCGCGCGCCATTACGCGTCACTTCAACATCTAAACGGCGCGATAAGGCATTAACCACCGATACGCCAACCCCGTGCAAACCACCCGAGAAGCGATAGCTGGAGGAGGAAAATTTGCCACCCGAGTGGAGCTTGGTAAAGATGAGCTCGACGCCCGACACGCCATGTTCAGGGTGCAAATCGATCGGCATACCGCGGCCGTTATCCTGCACTTCGATGGCGCCATCGCTATGCAGCACCACGCTGATAGCCGTTGCGTGCCCTGCGAGGGCCTCATCAACACTATTATCAATAACCTCTTGAGCGAGGTGATTGGGCCGCGAGGTGTCGGTGTACATACCGGGACGCTTACGCACCGGCTCGAGCCCTGACAGGACTTCGATGGAACTCGCGCCGTACTGGGAGGCATCAAACTGGGTCATGTAACATCGGTTCCTAAAAAAATAGCGCTAGCAGCCGCTCTTAAGTACTTGAAACAAAGCGTACTGAAACAAAACGAACTGAAACGAGTCATTAGCGGCTGGCAAAAGGGCACAGGATAGCGGAAAAGCAAAAAGCTGTATATCCAGCCATGAAAATCACAATAGCGTGCTACTCCTGCTCTGCCGCCCAAAACGCCTCAATCAGGCCACGGCTGGAAGCATCCATACGGGAAATATCACCGCCGCCATCAATGATTGCCTGGGTATCGGTGGCAATTTTCTTACCTAGCTCAACGCCCCACTGATCAAACGGGTTAATATCCCAAATGACCGCCTGTACAAACACTTTGTGCTCATACAGGGCAATCAGTGCCCCCAGCGTAAAGGGTGTTAGCTTGTCCAACAGGACCGTTGTAGAGGGCTGGTTCCCACGGTAGCGCTTGTGCTCTGGGCGGGGGCCATCATCCTCTAGGGCATCATCCCCCAGCATCAGCACTCGTGACTGAGCAAAGCAGTTCGCCAGCGCTAGGCGGTGCTGCGCTTTTAAATGGCGACGTGTATCCAAGTCTTCCACCTCATCGTAGCGCTTCAGCGGTGCTATAAAATCGCATACGACCGGCTGGGTGCCCTGGTGAAGCAACTGATAAAAGGCGTGTTGAGCGTTGGGACCAAGCTGCCCCCACAGCACTGGACACGTTGAATAATTCACCGCTTGGCCTTGGCGGGTCACTGACTTACCGTTGGATTCCATCTCAAGCTGTTCAAGATAGGCAGCAAAGTACTCTAAGCGTCCATCGTAGGGCAGTATCGAATGGGCACGAATATCCAGGAAATTGACGTTCCAGATACCCGCTAACCCCAGCAGTACTGGCAGGTTTTCTTCCATCGGTGCATCACGGAAGTGACAGTCCATTGCATGGGCACCCGCCAACAGTTCGCGGAAGTTATCCATGCCTACGACCAGCGCAATCGGTAGGCCGATGGTGCCCCACAAGGAGTAGCGCCCGCCGACCCAGTCCCAGAACATCAGTTGGTGATCTGAGGAAATACCCCACTCACTCATCTTTTCAGGGCTCGCCGACACACCAATGAAGTGCTGGCGAACAATTAACTCTGCGCTTAATGGCGCGGCATTGGGAAGATCGCCATGCTCAGAAAGCTTTCCTAATAGCCAGTCTTTGGCCGTATTAGCATTGGAAAGCGTGTCGATAGTGGTAAACGACTTGGACGATAAAACAAACAAGGTTGTTTCAGGATTAAAGCGACTTAGATAATCCGCCAGCTGGGAGCCATCCATGGTAGACGCAAAGTGCACGTCCAATGGGTGCCCCTCTTTTGGACGATAATCTGCCAGCGCATGGGTGACCATTAACGGACCAAGATCCGAGCCGCCGACACCTAAATTCACCACATGCCGGATCGGCTTACCGGTTGCACCACGCCACTGCCCCGCCTGTAAGCGCTGCACCAAGCACTCCATTTGGGCAAGGCTGTCATGCACAGCGGCCACCACATCTTCCCCTTCTACTTCAAGCGTGGCATCAGCAGGTAACCGTAAAGCTGTATGTAGTGCGGGGCGATTTTCACTGACGTTGACACGCTTTCCGCTTAGCAGCGCATCAATCGCCCCAGGCATTCCCGCCTCATGCGCCAGCGCCAGCAAGTGTTCAAGGGTGTCATCATCCCAACGCTGTTTAGATAAATCCAAGGTTAAACCTGCCACTTGGCGCGTGAAGTTCAACCAGCGACTGTCATCATCACCGAACAAATTTTTTAAGTGTACCTGTTGTAGCGTGTCAGCATGATGCTTCAACGTCTGCCATGCGGGTAGTGTATCGGGGGTTGTGCGTGTTGCTGAAGCCATATGCCTTCTCCTGTGGCGCCATTCCATGCAGCAGGAATCTGTTATAAACAGGTCTGTTCTGGTGTATCAAGGGCGCGTAAACTACGCAGCCTCATTAATAATCCTGGCTTGCCCATGAGTGATGCATCTTACCGCGACGCTATCTTTTCAACACCCTTAGATAAGGTGGCAAGGTTCTCCTTCGACGAACAGGTCGTTGCGTGCTTCCCTGATATGATCCGCCGTTCAGTGCCCGGTTACGGGCAAATCCTCGGCATGTTGAGCTTAATTGCCCAACGCCATTTGCGCCATGGCGCTCACGTTTACGACCTAGGTTGCTCGCTGGGCGCATCCGGCCTGGCACTGGCGGGTGCACTTCCC